>NZ_JFWX01000016.1:0-85631 GCF_000588095.1 Acinetobacter sp. 1130196
TCTATATTACAGGATATTAAAACTATTCATGAGCGCCCAGCCGAAGTTCAAGAAAGAAAAATACCGGGTCATTGGGAAGCTGATTTAATTAAAGGTAAAGACAATAAAAGTTCGATAGCAACACTTATTGAACGAAATACACGGCTCTGTATCTTGGCAACATTACCTGATGCAAAGGCAGAATCAGTGCGCAAGGCTTTAACTGAAGCTCTGAAATATTTACCTGCAGAACTGCGTAAAACGTTGACCTATGACCGTGGACGCGAGATGTCAGAACATAAAATACTCGAAGAAGATTTAGGCATAGATGTATATTTCTGTGACCCACATTCACCTTGGCAAAAAGGCACATGCGAAAATATGAATGGTTTAATTAGGCAATATTTACCTAAAGGGATTGATTTAAATCAGGCAGATCAGCATTATTTAAATCAAGTTGCCATGTCACTGAATACTCGTCCTAGAAAGGCGTTAGATTGGCTTACACCATTAGAGAAATTTGCTCAGCTTGTTGATTATCATATGGCTTTTGAAACTGTCGCACCTCATGTTTGAATTCGCCAGATGAGGGGCGAACTCCTAAAGATGTTAATAATTCATGGTCTTTGTCACAATTATAAATTTTGAAAGAAAACGTCTTATCATCATCTAATACTTTGATAATTTTTTGAATTGTGACTTGATCTGATTCATCTACCATATCTAACAAGTGGTTAGAATGTGTGGTAAAAAAATAGTAATGCTGTGTTTCATTTAAGTAGAAATTCATTAACTGACGCACCATTCCTGCGTGCATGTGTAGTTCAGGTTCTTCTATAAAAAAAGCATGAGTCTTATCTTTTTTAATAAAAGCCTCATAGGTCATAATGATAGCTTGTTGTAAACCATCTCCTAATTTATAAATTGGAAATTGTTCTTCATCACCAATTTTAATATGGACTACGTCATTTTCATTTCCATTCTCATCTTTACCAAACATCGGAATTAATGTAACTACATCATTATCAAAAAAATATTGACTCAATTTTTCTTCATATTTTTTGATAAGTTCACGTTGTTCAGGTTTACCAAGTAAGTGAATTTTTAATTCATAGTATAAACATTCACCGGTAATTATATTTTCAGCATTAAACCTAGACTTATCTTGAAAGTAATCCTTTTGGGCACGTTCCAGATAAGGTTGTTTATTATTTATATCTGTTACAGGTCGCATACCTCTTAAAGTAGGGATATAAAATTTATCTTGAAAAAGATCATTTATCTTTTCTATATCATCTTGACTAAAATTAATATCTTGATAATTGGCTTCCGAGCGATAATTCGTTGGTAATCTGGAAAACATTTGATCTATTTTTGAAATATAATATATAAGTTGGTTGAAATTACCTATTTTAGAGTTTGTGAAAAAAGCATCATAATATCCTTTCATTTCTATTAATTTTTCACGATGTTGAGAAAAATCGTTAATTAACATAAAATTTTTCAATCTTTTGATATTTTTTAAAATTTCAATATGTCTAAAAAAATTGCTAGGATAATCGGAAATAAATAAATTTCTAAGAAAACGGCTTTTTCCAGAATTATTTTTACCGATAAAAAAATTTAGACGCTTTATTTCAATAATTTCGCCATAGTCTTCCACATTGTCAGAAGAATATTGATCTAAATCATGCCCCCAATAGTATAATTTTTTGTTCATTTGAAAACTCTGAAATTTATAGGCTAAGTTAATTAATCATATAAATTTAGTATATAAAACTATGAAAATATTAACAATGATGAGAAAATTGCTTAATTGAAAGTTGTCTTTTCTACACATGCTAAATCTAATTAAGGATTGCGAACCATCCTAATAAATTTTTTTCAAATAACTTTGAGAAGAAATATGAAAAATATTGAAATTTTAGAAATAAATGAAATTGGCGATTATGAAGAAGGCTTATCGCTACTGTTAGAAGATTCTATTAATAGCGGAGCTTCAATCGGTTTCTTAGCTCCCGTAGAAAAGGACGATGTTTTAAATTATTGGGGTGAGGTCAACCATAAATTAGCACAAGGTAGTAGCCGTCTATGGATTGCCATTCAACAAGGAAAAATCGTAGGTAGTGTCCAATTATCCTTAGTAAGTAAAAAGAACGGCGTTCATAGAGCCGAAGTTGAAAAACTCATGGTGCTCACATCTACAAGAAAACAAGGGATAGCAACATTACTAATGAATGAACTAGATGTTTAGTCCCAGATTTTAATGGTGCAATATTCTCAGATAAATGGAAGGAAGCACTATGGGACAAGTTCTACACAGCAGCGCCACAACGACACAGGCAGTGCGTCGAGCAATACAAAATAGTCAAGAGAGCTTAAGAACGCTAGCCAAGCGTTACGGCATCAATCAAAAGACCGTCGCAAAATGGAAGAAACGTACTTCAGTAGATGATCTTACAACCGGCCCAAAGAATCCTCGCTCAAGCGTGTTATCGCCTGAAGATGAGGCGGCAATTGTTGCTTTTCGAAAACGCACTTTGTTGCCGCTAGACGATTGCCTTTATGCATTGCAGCCGAGTATTCCTTATCTGACACGCTCGTCGTTACACCGCTGCTTACAGCGGCATGGTATTTCACGACTGCCTGAGGTACAAGGTGATCGCCCTGTCAGGAAGCGCTTCAAGAGCTACCCCATTGGTTACTTTCATATCGACATCGCTGAGATGCAAACAGCACAGGGTAAGCTTTATCTCTTCGTTGCCATTGATCGCACTTCCAAGTTTGCGTTCACTGAATTGCATACTAAAGCCAGTAAGATGGCAGCCGCGGAGTTCATGCGCAATCTGGTTAAGGCTGTGCCCTATAGAATCCATACGGTGCTAACAGATAACGGCATCCAGTTCACGAACCGCACCTGTGATCGCTACGCCTCTGAGCACATCTTTGATCGGGTTTGTACTGAATGTGGCATTGAACATCGTCTTACCAAGGTTAAGCATCCATGGACCAATGGACAGGTCGAGAGGATGAACCGAACGATTAAAGAAGCTACTGTCAAACGGTTCCATTACGACGATCACACTCAGCTATGCATTCACCTTGCTGATTTTATTGCTGCATACAACTTCGGCCGCAGACTCAAAACACTCAGGGGCCTGACTCCCTACGAATTCATCTGCAAACAGTGGACAGATGAACCTGAACTTTTTAAAATTGATCCGATCCATCAAATGCCGGGACTAAACAACTAGAAAATTTTGCACGAGAAAAGGGCTTGCGATTACTTGTTTTAGATACACGTGAAGGCGATGTGTCCGAACTTTTATATAGCAAAATTGGATTTGTTCGTGTAGGTGTAATTCCAAGTTTCGCATTAAGCTCAAACGGGAACTATGACGGCACAGCCATTTATTATAAGCAGCTTGTTTAGTTGCTATAAGTATCTATAGAGCAACTCATTGATCACTTAATTTTTATATTCAAAGTCTTTTCAAATAAATATTCAGTTAAAAATTTCTAGCTGAGAGGGGTATTATCTTCAATCTTTTGCGCTGATTTTAGAAAGGAAACAACTCTCAACTAGAAAATTTAGTCAGAAACTATCTGAGTTTATAAAGTGCTCATATCAATGACAAAACGATACCGCACGTCAGAACGTTCTAGGCGCTCAAATGCCTCATTAATTTGATCCATACGAATCATTTCACAGTCAGGTAAAATATTTTGACGGGCGCAGAAATTCAACATTTCCTGAGTTTCAGCGATACCGCCAATCATAGAGCCTGCAATTCGACGGCGGCCCATAATCATTGGAACGGTAAACGGCTCTTCAAGTAACCCTAATTGCCCAACCACTACAAAAGTTCCATCAATATCTAATAATGGAATATAAGGGTTAATATCATGTTTTACCGGCACTGTATCCAAAATCACATCAAAGCCATTCAATGCTTGTTGCATGGCAGCCTCATCTGAAGTATCTAACAAATGATGGGCACCCAATTGCAAAGCATCCGCTTCTTTATTTTTTGAACGGCTAAGTACCGTGACATCTGCACCTAGGCCTACAGCAAGTTTTACTGCCATATGACCCAAACCACCAAGCCCGATAATACCTACACGAGTACCGGGGCCAACATTCCAAGTACGTAGAGGAGAATAGGTAGTAATGCCTGCACATAGTAAAGGTGCTGCACGCGAAATATCTAAACGGTCCGGAATGCTTAAAACAAAATGCTCCTTCACGACAATATGTTTGGCGTATCCACCATAGGTATTTTCACCTGTGACACGATCCTGACCATTATAGGTTTCGGTCAGGATTTCACGGCACATGTGCTCTTCACCTTTTTGACATTGATCGCACGCCATACAACTATCAATAAAAGTTCCCACGGCGACATGATCACCAATTTTGAACTTGGTCACATCTCGACCAATGGCAATTACTTTGCCAACAATTTCATGACCGGGAACCAACGGGTAGACCGCGCGTCCCCAGTCGTTTTTTGCCATATGTAAATCTGAGTGGCAGACGCCTGAATATAAAATCTCGATTGTCACGTCATCGCCATTTGATTCGCGACGTTCAAATGTGAAAGGCACAAGGGACGTGCCTTGCTCTACAGCAGCATAGCCATAAGTTTTCATCTTTAAATCTCAACTTTTGAATTTATGAGCCAAGAACTACTCGAGGGTAAATAAGATCTTTGAGATCGAAGCCATTTTGCTCATTGACAATGCCAACCACTTTGTCGCTTTGATACAGTTGGTAGGCATAATCCGCTAATTGTTCAGCGCTAATAAATGCTTCTGGACTAAATAGGTGGTCGCCATCTATGCCGCCATTAACAGAAGCTTGGCCTACAAATTCGGTTGCCGTTGCACCCGGTGCCAAGACTTTAACTCGCATTTTTTTGCCTTGAGACTGCATAGCTAAAGCTAGACCTTCGGTAAACGAGGCAACATAAAACTTGGTGGCGCAGTAGGTGACTGCAATATCAAATTGGGCGTATCCACCAATTGAAGCGGTATTGATTAAGGTTGAATCTTTGTCTGCATAATCTTTTACATACAGCAAAGATAAATCCGTCAAAGCCTTAATATTCAGGTTGATCATATCGTTGGCTTTCTCTAGGTTAACATCCCATGGAAAGCCATAATCACCAAAGCCAGCATTGTTAATGAGGACATCAATCTGGAAAGAATTTAACTTTTCATAAAGTTGTTTTGCACTGCCATCTTTACTTAAGTCGGCAGTTTCAATATGTACTTTAATGGCAGGATATTTCGATTCAATATCTTGTTTGATTTGCTCAAGTGCCTCAATGCGGCGGGCAACAATAATTAAATTAAAACCTTCAGCCGCAAATTTATAGCTCAGCGCTTTACCGATACCCGAGCTGGCACCAGTGATAAGAACAGTTTTCATAGATATATTCAGCTTATAAAGAGAGGGTGAAACACGAGGTGAAGGGAGTGGAAAGTTTCCCTGCTTGAGAAACTTTCCAATTTATGAATTAAAGATGTTTTTGAAAAAATGGAATAATTTTTTCTAAGGCTTGAGCAACAGGTTCAGGTTGATCATATAAGTCATAATGACTTGCATCTTTAACCACAAAGAGGTTTTTATCTTTAGAAGCCGCTTTGCTATATAGCTCATAACCGTCACGATATGAACCGAAGCCTCCCGGAACTCCACCAATCACAATTTGTAAGGGTTGGGTGAGTAGGTGATCTGCCAAATGAAACGCATCAAACCCAACAGCAGCCGCTAAACCTGAAAAGCGAAGTTTATTTGGTGAACCTTCTGCCTGACCGCGCGGGGTTTTGTAGTAATCTACAGCTTCTTTAATATCAATATCATGAATGCCAGCTTGTTCACGCTCTTGTTGTGAGTTTGGAATGTACTGGGTAATAAATGGTTCGGCACCACGAGCTTCCGCAGTACGCTGTGCTGCAATGGCTTCTAAAGTTTTAATGGCAGCTTCAGGTGTTTGGTCGCCTTCACGCATTAAACGACCATAGTTTGCTGCAACCACAGTTGCGACTGCTTTAAAACGGCGTTCAGTCATAGCAGCATTAACAGCATAACCGCCACCACCACATACGCCTAATACACCAATACGGTTTTCATCGACATAAGCAAGCGTTGTTAAATAGTCGGCTGCACAGCGGAAATCTTCTACACGTGTTGCAGGGTCTTCAAGGAAACGTGGTTCGCCACCGCTAGCACCTTGATACGATGCATCAAATGCTAAAGTAATAAACCCAGCTTCAGTAAGTTTTTCACCATAGATTGCGCCGGCAGTTTGTTCTTTACAGCTACTAATTGGGTGGGCGCATACAATCGCTGCATATTTTTTGTTTTCATCAAAATCTTTTGGAAAACGTATGGTTGCAGAAACATCAATATCTTTATTTTTAAAAGTTACAGTTTTCATCATTTTTCTCCAAGAGAAGAACTATCTCGATGAAACCAATATACCCCTAGTGATTCATTATGATAATCCACTATAATGAGATAGCACTTATATTGAATACTTATAAATAATGAAAGAAAATCTGAATGATTTGCATACATTTATTGTGGTTGCACAGGAGCGAAGCTTCACTCGTGCGGCTGCAAAACTTAGAACTTCACAATCAGCCATTAGCCAAACGCTCCGTAATTTAGAGGACCGAATTGGTATAAAGCTATTATCAAGAACTACCAGAAGTGTCGCACCGACAGAAGCAGGTGAATATCTGCTTAGCTTGATTCAACCTGCCATCGAAGAAATAGAACATGGCATGAATCAGCTCAGTGCTTTAAAAAATGATCCGGCAGGAACATTACGTATTAGTGCCGATGAATATGGCATCCAGACTGTTTTATGGCCCGCCGTTGAAAAAGTTATACAACAATTTCGAAAAATCTCAGTCGAAATTACCTCTGATTATGGTCTGGTCGATATTGTAGATGGTCGTTTTGATGCAGGGCTTCGAAGAGGCGGTTTGGTTTCTAAAGACATGATCGCTTTACAAATTAGTGAACCTATACAAATGCTGACAGTGGCTACCAAAGAATATTTAGAACGTTATGGTCATCCTAAGCAGCCAAAAGATTTAGTTGAACATCAATGTATCAATTTAAGGTTACCCACACATGGTGAACTCTATCGTTGGCAATTTACCAAAGGAAATAAAACGCAGAGTGTTAACGTTAACGCTAAAATTGTTTTCACAACCTTATCTCCCGTGCTTCAAGCAGTAAGAAGTGGAGTAGGCATCGCTTATCTACCTATTGATATGGTTCAGCCTTATATTGAAAGTGGTGAACTGAAAGAAACGCTAAAGGACTGGCGACATAGCTATGAACCGTATCACCTGTATTATCCGCATAGACGTGAGCAAGCGCCTTTATTAAATATCTTAATCAATGCATTAAAAGAAAATTTTAATAAGGTATAGCGCTTAATCAGATTGATCTTCTTAAGCGCACTTATTTGAAATAATAAGTATTAATTCATTACTGTGGTAATCACGGACATTCCCGGACTTAAGCGATTTAAATCTTTTTGATTTGGATCAATCGCAATTCGCACCGCAATGCGCTGTACCACCTTGGTAAAGTTTCCTGTCGCATTATCCGGTTTAATAACACTAAATTCAGAGCCGGCAGCAGGTGAAATTTCTTCTACATGACCTGTGAATTTTTGATGGCCCAACGCATCGACCGTAAAAGTAGCTTTTTGGCCAATACGCATGTTTTTCATTTGGGTTTCTTTAAAATTGGCAATCACCCAAGTCTTTTGGGGAATTAAAAAAAGCAATTGAGAACCCACTGATACATATTGTCCAACACGTGGATTGACTTCACCCAACTGTCCATCCATAGGTGCATAAATCACACTATAATTTTTAGTTGTTTTTGCCTGATCCAGTTGAGCTTGGGCATTATTAACCTCAGCCTGTAAACCGACTTTAGCCACTTGCGCCGTTTTTAAAGCCTCCTTTGCAACCGACAAATTTGCTAAAGCTTGTTTAAGAAGTGCCAAATTATTTCTTTCATTGGCAAAAGCTTTATCTTGTTCGGATTGTGAGGCAGCACCAGAGCTTCCTAATTGTGAATAACGTTTTGACTCAGCCACAGAAAGATCATATTCAGCTTGAATCTGATCCACTTTTGCTTGCGCTGAGGCAATATCGGCCTGACGCTGTGCAATAGTCTGTTGTTGATTGGCCAAATTATTTTTTGCTTGTTCAACCATTGATTGTGCCTGAACTACTTTTTGATCATAGGTTTGAGCATCAATAATCAGGAGCGGTTGACCTTTTTTGACATGATCAAAATCTTTCACTAAAACACGTTTTACATAACCATTGATTTGTGAGGATAAAATCGTGGTTTGACCTTTAATATAGCTGTTATCGGTTTGTTCACTGTTTAGAGCAAATGGCGGTAAGTGCCATGCCCTGAAAATAAACAGTACTCCGACCAGTAGTACAATTGCCATAATAATAAGGGTCGATTGCTTCGGTTTAATTAATTTGGAACTAAACTGAGCTGAAGAACCCAGTGTTTGTGCTTGTTCAGCCATTTTAATTACTCACTCATGCTTGTTTGCGTGCGCTATAACGCGTCCATAACAATGAAGTCACGCCAAAGATAAATACGAGGGTTGCCAGTAGCGCATTGATTTTGATTACGTCATTAAATGCGAGAACTTGAGCTTCACGGGTAACAACTTGATTTAAAGATTTTTGTGCATAATTCTGCTGAAAATTGGGATCGGTACTGTTTTGTCGAGCCTGATTGCTATATATCTGAAGCCGAGACTCTACCGTAGCATTGGTTGTATCTAGATTTGTGTAGATCGCATTTTGATGTAGACGAGTTTGATGTTGCTGGTAGGTTGAAAAGAAAGACGTACCGATTAACCCACCTAAGTTTTGAGTAATTCCCAATAACACCGCAAAAGTCACCACACTCCATTGGCTGTGTTGTAGTACACGGAAGTAGCCAATCAATACGAGTGGTCCCATAAAAATACCGCCTGCGCAGCCAATCAAAAACTGCGAAAGGTAGAGATTATGAGGTCGAATATCATGCGTGAGGCCAAGATCTAAACCGCAACCGATCAGAATAAGCAGTTCTGCAACCAGTAATTGCTGCATTAATAGGTGTTGTTTAAACGTTAAGATACTTGCAACGCTTCCAACGAGAACACCCAGCCCAATCATGCCGTAGAGTCCTACTAATTGTTCGGGTAATAAGCCCATCGCTTGTAAAAAATGTCCGACCGCATAGTTTTGTTCTGACATGAGAATGCGAATTGAAAAGGCACCGATCATAAACGTAAGCGTCGATTTCATGACAAGCCATTGGGTCACGATGAGCGGATGTTGGCGATGATGTTCAATCACAAGACCAATGACTAAGAGGACAAAGCCCAAAGCAAGGGCATAAGCAATCCAAGTGTTGTTAAACCACCAAACAATAGGGCCTTGAACAAGTACTGCACTGAATAAAGCTATGGCAGGAAAGATAAAAAGAAGGGGAAAAATATCGGCTTTTTCTAATACGGCAGCTCGGATACTACGCGGTAATTTGAGGCTGACCACCATTGCTAAACAGCATAGATAAAGTCCAAGTTCAAAATAGGCTAAATCTGTCCATCCTTCACCGTGGGTAATGCCGGGTGAAATCATCCATGCCAAAGGTAAACCAAACTGTTGTAGGCCTAAAATGACATAAATACCTTTCAGTGCTGACGGTTTTTTAAAAGACTGAATAACATAGTGTGCGCTCATCGAAGTCAGAGGAGCTGCGACAATACCTGCAAAAAATCGAACCGCTAAAGCCATTTCATAGCTATTTACAAGTAAATGTAAACCAATACAGATACAGCATAAAACTAAACTGATTTCAGCAAATAAACGAAGTCCAAACTGTTGCCTAATTTTAATGACATATAAATTTGCAGCAGTGTTTCCAATAACGAAAGCTGCAGGTAGCCAAGCTGCTTCACTTGGGGTAAGGCCAAATTCACCTTGAAAGAGCAAAGCATTGGAAATAATTAAACCATTTCCTAGACTTGCCGAGAGTGCGATAAATACACCAATAAACAAGTAAGCCACTCTCAGGTGATTCGGATGCTCAATTGAGGCAGGTGAGCCAATCAATGCTGGACGTTCTGTCTCCGTCCAGTTAGGCATAGGCTCTAAATATTTTGGCGTTCTTTGCATAACTGAAGCCTCTGCTTCACAAATTTAAGGCGTAAAAATCTACCGACGCATTTAAAATGCAATCGTTTAGATAAGTGAGAACGTAAAAAAGAACGAGAGCTGGGTACGCTTCGTTCTTAAGAAATGAGCATATTTCTAGGCTTATTCGAGCTTATGAAAATTTGTATGAAATAGCGCATATAAATTTGTACGGAAAAGATTATTGATATTGATTGTCTCAATATTTTGTAGCATGCCGTTATATAAGACACCCATCCATGTGGGTGCAATGAGTAATAGAGAAAACTCTTTTGTATTTACAGGCGCAATTTCTTTGCGATCTATAGCAATTTGGATTAATTTTTCAAATTCAACCAAATATGGGGAAAGGATGCGTCGAAAGTAAATTTCCTTAATATTTGGAAAATTTTCACCTTCTTTTAAGACCAATCGTGAAATGCCATCTCGGCCAGATTTTTCAACAGTACCCACAATTTTATCTAGATGTTCTAGCAAAAAAGAATAAACAGTTTGATTTTCCTGTAAATCTGTAGCCCGAATTAAACGAAGATCTTGTTGTAAGATATCTTCAATCACACCTTCAAAAAGTTCTTCTTTGGTTTTGAAATAAGAATAAATCGTACCATTGGCAATGTTTGCTTTCTTTGCAATATCGCTAACTTTGGCTTTAGCAAAACCCACCTCTGCAAAATGGATACGTGCAGCTTGAAGAATAGCTTCTTTGGTTGCTTGTGTTTTTTCGAGGCTAGGGCTACGTTTACGTTTTACAAGCTGAGGCTCAGTCATAGTTAATAAAAGTGATTATTTATTCATTTTTATTGTATTTAAAAATGAATATTAAGTCAATTTTATAAATTTATAGCGCTTAATGGTGTTTGGCTTATGCAAACCGAAGTTTTTTTAAACTGCTACAGAACACGAAACCTCTTACTTAATAAAGAAAAAAATGTATAACATTAAATGTTAAAAGACTTATTACACATCGCATCTATGAAGAAAAATACAAAACTTGATCAAGATAAGTTGTTTATTAAATTACTATTTAAGTCCTCATCGGAAGTAACCGAAGACGAGGTTGAATACTATCGAAAATATCCCGATCAAATTGATCAAGTCACAGCACCTATAAACATTCATAAAGTATTTTTGTGGACGGGTGCTTTTTTAGGAATTGTGGTGGTCGCTATAGCGAAATTCTTCAAATTTTCTGGCACATTAGATTTTTTGTCTGAAGGCGTGCTCGAGTTTGTGATAGATATTATTTATGAAACCGGCATTGCCTTAATTGGGGCAGCAGTCACAGCTTATGTGTTAGGTGTACTCTTAAACAAACAACAGGAAAACGCCACAAAGTGGCGAGAAGAAATTCGTAGAAAAATAAATGAGAGTGAAGAGTTGTAACGCTAAGGTTTTTCTCGCTAACCCATAGAAATTTTTATGGTAAAAATACTTTTTGGACCCTGACTACTGTATTCAATAGTACCTTTCATTGCCACAATAATTGCGTGTACAACAGCAAGTCCTAAGCCTGTACCACCAAACTCTTTATTTCTTGATTCTTCTAATCTAAAAAAAGGTTTAAACAAATCATCTCGGAATTCGGTTGCAATTCCCGGGCCTTCATCTTCAATTTTCAATGTCCAGTTTTGTGAATCAACTACTGAAGAAATTTTAAGTTTACCTGCATTTGAATAACGAATAGCATTGTCAATTAAAGCAATTAAAACTTGCTCTATACGACGGCGGTCACTAAAAACAGGAGTCGTTGTCAGATCTAGTTCTGGCACTAGCTTCGCTTGTTGCAAGCGATCTTCAAATGCATTGAGAACCTTTTCAAGTACCGACTTAAAGTCAAACAATTCATAATTTAATCTGAGTTGCTGGTTTTCGACCAAACTTAAAGTCCGTAGGTCTTCGACTAAGTGTGATAATCCTTCAACTTGGTTTAAAAGGCTTTTAAAAAGAACTTCATCAGGTTTAAAAACACCATCAATAATTCCCTGTAATCGACCTTGTAAAATGGTTATGGGAGTTCTTAGCTCATGGGCTATGGCAGCATTCCAAACTTGCGCATTTTTAACAGAAACTTCTAGCTTTTGAGCCATATTATTAAAGTTATATAAAAGTTCTGACATTTCAGCAGAATGAACTCGATTGTCATAAGCTCTAGCAGAGAGATCGCCTTGACTAATTTTTTTGGCTGCTTCTGCTAAGAAATTAATCGGTATAATGAAACGCTTCGCAAGATGCATACCGATCACTAAGGAAATCATACTGCCACAGAAGATTACAGTACATAACCAGATCCAATCTACGAGGTGGAAGCTTGTCCAGTCTTCTTGAATTGAGCTTAAAGTAATCCAGCCTTTTTCAAGCGCATAATTATAAACCAGATACCCCATTAAAATAGAAAATAGGGTAACACTTAAGTTAACGATACTTAATGCGATAAAAAGCTGTTTGCTAATTCCTAACTTATATTTCATAACATATTCTCTAGCTATATTTTTATATTATTTAGACATCATCTTTCACAGCTAGTGGATTATCCAGTCTATATCCCACGCCACGTACATTAATGAACATTTGAAGGATTCCTTGTTCTTCTAATTTTTTTCTCAGTTTACTGACATGGCTATCTACGGTTCGTTCTAGGGCATCGCTATCATTCATACAATGATTCATGAGTTCACCACGTGTAAAGACTTTATGTGGTTGGTCAATCATGAAGGAAATAATTTTATATTCGGTCAGCGTTAAATTAAGCAAGATTTTCTTATTCTCAGAGTGTATATAAACACTATGAGTGTCAGTATCAATTTCAATATTTTTATAGATCTTATTTTTATTAGAAGCTTTATTTGCAAATTGAGTTCTTCTTAATACTGCCTGAACTCTAGCGACCACTTCATTTGGGTTAAATGGCTTAACCACAAAGTCATCTGCACCTATGCGTAGTGCCATCACCTTATCAATATCTTGATCGAGCGCCGTTAGCATAATCACGGGAGTTTGAGCTTTTTGACGTATTTTATTTAGCACTTCCCAGCCATTTAGCTCGGGTAATTTAATATCAAGTAAAATTAAATCAATAGGTTGGCTAGCGTGCAATTCAATGGCCTGTTTTCCATTCATGGCACGAATCACACTCATTCCTTCACGTCTTAAATAATTTTCAATAATGTCGCCAATATCGTAGTCGTCTTCTACCACAAGAATAACTTTATCTTGGCAATCAAAAGAAAAAGAATGATCGAACATAGAAAATCTATCTATTAAAGCGCTTCAATCCATCATACGCTAAATTATCCGTGTTTCTCCACACTTCCTCCACACTTTAGCGATTATCCCTACACACTCATCAAAAATAATACGACCATCAAAAAACTCCCTAGGTTCGGACAGTATGCAAAAGCATCTTTTACTTCCTTTATTTTTATCTATTGGGCTTATATTACAGGGGTGTGATTCAAAAGAAGCAACTCAACCTGAGCCACCGCCGGCTAAAGTCAGTGTATTAAGTATTCAACCGCAATCGGTAAACTTTAGTGAAAATCTTCCTGCACGGGTACATGCGTTCCGTACGGCTGAGATCCGTCCACAAGTGGGAGGCATCATTGAAAAGGTTTTATTTAAACAGGGTAGTGAAGTTAGAGCAGGGCAAGCTTTATATAAAATTAATTCAGAAACTTTTGAGGCAGATGTAAATAGTAATCGGGCTTCGTTAAATAAGGCTGAAGCAGAGGTTGCGAGGCTCAAAGTTCAGCTAGAACGTTATGAGCAGCTCTTACCAAGTAATGCAATTAGTAAGCAAGAAGTAAGTAATGCCCAAGCTCAATATCGTCAAGCTTTAGCTGATGTCGCTCAAATGAAAGCAGTATTGACTCGACAAAACTTGAATCTGCAATATGCAACAGTTCGAGCGCCTATTTCCGGCCGGATTGGACAATCTTTTGTTACTGAAGGTGCATTGGTTGGTCAAGGTGATACCAATACCATGGCAACCATCCAGCAAATTGATAAAGTCTATGTTGATGTAAAGCAATCAATTAGTGAATATGAGCGTTTACAAGCTGCTTTGCAAAGCGGTGAGCTATCAGCAAATAGTGACAAAACCGTTCGTATTACTAACAGTCATGGGCAGCCTTATAACGTAACAGCAAAGATATTATTTGAAGATATTAATGTTGATCCTGAAACGGGCGATGTTACGTTCCGTATAGAGGTAAATAATACTGAACGAAAATTACTTCCTGGCATGTATGTGCGCGTCAATATTGACCGTGCTTCTATTCCTCAAGCGTTATTGGTTCCGGCACAAGCGATCCAACGTAATATTAATGGTGAGCCGCAGGTATATGTTATTAACGCTAAAGGCACAGCGGAAATTCGTCCTATCGAAATTGGACAACAATATGAGCAATATTACATTGCCAACAAAGGCTTGAAAATTGGCGATAAAGTTGTTGTTGAAGGCATTGAACGCATTAAGCCAAATCAAAAATTGGCAATGGCTGTATGGAAAGCCCCAGCCGTTGTAAATGACGCTCCAAGTATAGAAAAGAAAGCTTCTACAACTGAAGGAGCTCAATCATGATGTCACAATTTTTTATTCGTCGTCCTGTTTTTGCATGGGTTATCGCGATCTTTATTATTATATTTGGATTGCTAAGTATTCCTAAATTACCAATCGCGCGCTTTCCAAGTGTAGCTCCGCCACAAGTAAATATTAGTGCGGTTTATCCGGGTGCTACAGCTAAAACTATTAACGATAGTGTCGTCACCTTAATTGAGCGCGAATTATCGGGTGTAAAAAATCTACTCTACTATAGTGCGACAACAGATACCTCCGGTACAGCAGAGATTACTGCTACGTTTAAACCGGGCACGGATGTCGAGATGGCTCAGGTCGACGTTCAAAATAAAATCAAGGCTGTAGAAGCTCGTTTACCGCAGATTGTGCGTCAGCAAGGTTTACAGGTGGAAGCTTCATCGTCCGGATTTTTAATGCTGGTCGGGATTAACTCTCCAAATAATCAATATTCCGAAGTTGATTTAAGTGATTACCTTGTTCGTAATGTTGTAGAAGAGCTAAAACGTGTCGAAGGTGTAGGGAAGGTTCAATCTTTTGGTGCCGAGAAAGCTATGCGTATTTGGGTCGACCCAAATAAGTTAGTTTCTTACGGTTTATCAATTAGTGATGTGAATAATGCAATTCGAGAAAACAACGTCGAAATTGCACCCGGTCGACTTGGTGATTTACCCGCTGAGAAAGGGCAACTCATTACTATTCCACTGTCTGCACAAGGGCAATTGTCTAGTGTCGAGCAATTTAAAAATATCAGTTTAAAAAGTAAAACTAACGGTAGCGTTATCAAGTTATCTGATGTTGCAAATGTTGAAATCGGTTCCCAAGCCTACAACTTTGCTATTTTGGAAAATGGTAAACCTGCGACTGCGGCAGCAATTCAGTTAAGTCCCGGTGCGAATGCCGTGAAAACTGCCGAAGGTGTTCGAGCAAAAATTGAAGAGCTAAAGTTAAATTTACCAGAAGGCATGGAGTTTAGTATTCCTTACGACACCGCGCCGTTTGTTAAAATTTCAATTGAGAAAGTAATTCATACATTACTTGAAGCCATGGTTCTGGTTTTCATTGTGATGTATTTATTTTTGCACAATGTCCGCTATACGCTTATTCCAGCAATTGTGGCACCTATTGCCTTACTCGGTACTTTTACCGTAATGCTACTTGCCGGTTTTTCAATTAACGTACTCACCATGTTCGGTATGGTGCTTGCCATCGGGATTATTGTCGACGATGCGATTGTCGTGGTTGAAAACGTAGAAAGGATTATGGCGACTGAGGGATTAAATCCTAAAGAAGCAACATCTAAAGCAATGAAAGAGATTACCAGCCCGATTATTGGTATTACACTGGTATTGGCAGCAGTATTTTTACCAATGGCATTTGCGAGTGGTTCTGTAGGGGTTATCTATAAACAGTTTACCTTGACCATGTCGGTGTCTATTTTATTTTCAGCGCTATTGGCACTCATTTTAACACCGGCACTTTGCGCTACGATTCTAAAACCAATTGATGGGCATCATCAGAAGAAAGGCTTCTTTGCATGGTTTGACCGCAGCTTCGATAAAGTCACTAAAAAGTATGAGTTGATGCTGCTTAAAATCATCAAACATACTGTGCCAATGATGGTGATCTTTTTAGTGATTACCGGTATTACCTTTGCCGGAATGAAATATTGGCCAACTGCATTTATGCCAGAGGAAGATCAGGGCTGGTTCATGACTTCATTTCAATTACCTTCAGATGCAACTACGGAACGTACCCGAAATGTAGTCAATCAATTTGAATATAATTTGAAAGATAACCCCGATGTAAAAAGTAATACCACTATTTTAGGTTGGGGCTTTAGTGGTGCAGGACAAAACGTAGCGGTGGCTTTTACTACCCTTAAAGACTTTAAAGAACGAACTGGTACGGCATCAGAAATGACGAACGCCGTGAATACCTCGATGGCAAATAGTACGGAAGGTGAGACCATGGCTGTATTGCCACCTGCTATTGATGAGTTAGGTACTTTTTCTGGTTTCAGTTTACGTTTACAAGACCGTGCTAACTTAGGTATGCCAGCTTTATTGGCTGCTCAAGATGAACTTATGGCAATGGCAGCCAAGAATAAAAAGTTCTATATGGTTTGGAATGAGGGGTTGCCACAAGGTGACAATATTTCTTTAAAAATTGACCGTGAAAAGCTGAGTGCACTTGGTGTTAAGTTTTCTGATGTTTCAGACATCATTTCTACATCAATGGGTTCAATGTATATCAATGACTTTCCTAATCAAGGACGCATGCAACAAGTCATTGTACAAGTTGAGGCCAAATCACGTATGCAATTGAAAGATATATTGAATCTGAAAGTCATGGGTTCAAGCGGTCAATTAGTATCTTTATCTGAAGTTGTGACGCCACAATGGAATAAAGCACCGCAACAATATAACCGTTACAACGGACGTCCATCTTTGAGTATTGCCGGTATTCCGAACTTCGATACTTCATCGGGTGAGGCAATGCGTGAAATGGAACAATTGATTGCGAAATTACCGAAAGGTATTGGTTATGAATGGACGGGTATTTCTTTACAGGAAAAACAGTCTGAATCTCAAATGGCCTTTTTACTTGGTTTATCCATGTTAGTTGTTTTCCTTGTATTGGCTGCACTCTATGAGAGCTGGGCAATTCCACTTTCTGTGATGCTGGTTGTGCCACTCGGTATTTTCGGCGCAATTATTGCCATTATGTCTAGAGGCTTAATGAATGATGTGTTCTTCAAAATTGGACTCATTACCATTATTGGTTTATCGGCAAAAAATGCAATTTTGATTGTTGAATTTGCAAAAATGCTGAAAGAAGAAGGCATGAGTTTGATTGAAGCCACTGTTGCAGCAGCTAAACTTCGATTACGTCCAATTTTGATGACTTCTCTTGCGTTTACCTGTGGTGTAATTCCTTTGGTGATTGCTTCTGGTGCAAGTTCGGAAACTCAACATGCTTTGGGTACAGGAGTTTTTGGCGGCATGATTTCAGCAACCATTCTGGCTATTTTCTTTGTTCCCGTATTCTTTATCTTCATTCTGGGTGCAGTAGAAAAGCTATTTTCCTCTAAGAAAAAAATCTCTTCCTAAATTCAATGCATCAGAGGGAATACTAAATTTCCTCTGATCTACACAGCTACTCAACTCATTTTGTTATTTGGAGAATACTATGTCGAAATCGGCAACTGTATCTCGTGGACTCGTTATTTCTACACTCTCAATTGCACTCGTTGCATGTGTCAATATGCAAGCTCCACAACCTGCAATTACATCTCATATTCCACACAACTTTTCTCAAAATACTTCTGGAAAAACGATTGCTGAACAAAGTTATAAAGAGTTTATTTCTAATCCGAAATTAGCACAGGTTATTGAAATAACTTTAAATAACAACCGTGATTTACGTACTGCCACATTCAATATTGAACGTGTACAGCAAGAATACCAAATCACAAAAAATAGCCAGTTACCCACCATTGGTGTAATGGGAGGTGCAGCAAGACAAGTTGATCCGTCTATTAATCCTAATAACCCAGCTTCTACATTTCAGGTTGGTTTAGGAATGACCGCATATGAACTAGACTTTTGGGGACGTGTGCAAAATTTAAAAGATGCGGCATTAAATAATTATCTAGCAACACAAAGTGCTAAAGAAGCAGTTCAAATTAGTTTAATCAGCAATGTCACGCAAGCTTGGTTAAACTATGCTTTTGCTCAAGCTAATTTAAATCTTGCAGAGCAGACTCTAAAAACACAACTCGATTCTTATCATCTTAATAAAAAGCGTTTTGAAGTTGGTATTGATAGTGAAGTTCCGTTAAAACAGGCACAAATTTCGGTTGAAACAGCACGAAATGATGTGGCCACGTATAAGACTCAGATTCAACAGGCAAAAAATTTACTGGATTTGCTAGCAGGTCATCCTGTTCCGCAAAATTTACTTCCTGATCATACAATTCAAAATATTACCTTTGAGAAAACCTTTGCAGCCGGTTTACCAAGTGATTTATTAAATCATCGTCCAGATCTTAAAGCTGCCGAATATGAGTTACGTGCTGCCGGAGCGAATATTGGTGCTGCCAAGGCACGCATGTTCCCGACCATCAGCCTGACAGGTTCGACGGGTTATGCATCGTCTGAACTGAAAGATTTATTTAAAACAGGCAATTTTGCATGGTCGATTGGACCTAGTGTTGATCTACCAATTTTTGATTGGGGAACACGAAAAGCTAATATTAAAATTGCAGAAACTGACCAGAAAATTGCATTGGCTAAATATGAAAAAGCTATTCAATCGGCATTCCGTGAAGTCAATGATGCTTTGGCTACGCATGCACATATCGGAGAAAGGTTAGATGCACAACGTCGCTTAGTCTCTGCGACTGATGCAACCTATAAACTCTCCATGGCACGTTATAGAGCAGGCGTTGATAGCTATTTTACGGTTTTAGATGCGCAGCGTTCTGCCTATGCAGCACAACAAGGCTTACTTGCGCTTGAACAGATGAAATTCAATAACCAAATCGAAATATATAAAGCTTTAGGAGGAGGAATATCTAAAAGCTAACTAGTTGTGGTCTAAAAAATAAGCTGATATAGAGATTCCTGATCAGCTTATTTTTACTTTAGATGATTAAATTTTGCTATGACATCATATATTCAGCGCTTAAGTTCATATGAACTATTAGGTTAAATTTAAGCAATAGCTGTACACACGTACTATATCAGTTTTTCCAGGCGTGTAAAGAGATTTTTAAAAATTTATTATTAAATTTCAATGTAGTACAAAGATTTAGTATTTTAAGCTTTAGCGTGGGCAGGCTAAGAATTTTGAGACTAAAAGGTGATTTAGAAAAAGAAATTTGTATAGCAGCCAGTAGCCATAATACGGCTCGTAAATTTAGAATTTAGTAAGGTAGCTCGGCTCACTAGGGGAAATATAAAAGTGTAATTACATTTTGTAGAAAGCTGCCAGAACTATTTTGGCTAAGATTAGAAATAGGGTTAGCCAGTTTAAGTCTTTAAGAGTGGCACGGCTTGGTAAGTTGCTTGAGCAACAGATACCAAGCTAAAAATTTACTGTAGTAAAGAATAAACGGCGTAGCAGTAATGTAGAGTAGCCAGAGTCATATATATGGTAGGTTTTCAGATATTCTATTTAACATAATATACATTATACGAACTGTTGTGTAATTTACACCTAGGTCTTTGATCCTCCTTATTTTTATACACTGGTGCTGTGCTTTGCTTAGCCAACAATGAAATTTTTGGCTAAAGTCTGATAAAAATATTATGTCTTATCTTTCACGCTCCATTTTAGCTATTGCACTACATCCTAGAAAGCATGGCATTTTTATAAATTATTTCTTTACTTTTTTAAGCTTCATTGTGCATTAACGCCAAAACTGTGATTTAACTAAAAATTCAAAATTTGAATTAAATTACAGATATGAAACTTAATTGTTAATTGAATAACCAAATTTAGGCAGCTTTCTTCTCTACAACTGTAAAATAATTTTCTTATATCTAAATGCTACTTATTTAAAATTAAATTACCTAGATTTCAGCAAAGTTACAACTTGCCTCATACAATGAGAGTTTATTTAATTGTGCTAAACAACTCTACTTACTGTTTAAAATGTATTCAATATTGTTCTTATTAACTTAAAGCTTTTATATTTTAATTTATATAAATCACCACAAATTAGAGTTAAAGATCTAATTACATAATTGTTTTTTAGTAAAATATATTATTTTATTAAATAATATAAATTTTTAAATCATCGAGTTTTTTAATTTTTTTAAAAAAATAAGAATATTTTAAATTAAAGCATTCATTATCAGTAATTTAATTTTATACAAACTAAGATTCATTATTTGTTTAAAATGTGATTTTATTATCATTTTTAGCAAAATAGCTATAAAGCAATAACTATTTATATAAATAAAATAATTAGTGAGATATGCGTCACATGTTATTTATTATTTTTTTATTAAAATGAATTTTCATATTGTTTTTAAATAAAAATTATTGTATCTCTTATATTAACTATTTAATAAATAGGTATATATAAAATGAAAAATAATATATTTAAAATTGTAGTTTTGGCGGTACTTTCCACTTCCCCACTATTTTGTTATGCGAATAACACAATAATGATTAAAGGAAATATTGTTGAAGATACTTGTTCTACAGTAAATATTGAAAAAGAATGCGCTCAAATCAATTCTTTGAATACAACTATTGATACTCAATATTTAAACAAAGATAATGTATTCAACTTAGCGCGACATACTGAAAAAATGGATACGAGTATTGAAACTATAAGTGCTAATAAAAAAGTAGTGCTTGTTAACTATCATTGAAATGAACGAGCTTTCAACATCAACTCAGTCTTAACTCTTTACGGTTACTTGAGTATGAATGGCCTTATAAGAGTGAATTTTTGACTTTATAGTGCAATACTTAGCTAGAGTTAACAATTCGCTCTTATTTGCTTAATAAATGATAAATTTTTCACGTTTTTTCATGCATAAAGATAAATTGTTCTATATAATTACTTCATTAAATTTTTCTTAAAATAATTTTCTTTAATTGTATTTTTCTTTTGCAATTATTCTTAATAGAACTTCTATCAAATATTTCATATTTAAAAACAAAATCTTAACTCAAAAAGAGCATTTGTCATGTTTACTCTAAATTCATGGTATTTTTTCTTATTCTTTAAAAAATATGTGATCTAGTTTGCATTTTGTTTAAAAAAATGTTAGTATCGCCGCATTACTTTTCAAGATGTCAACCTCTGGAAAAGTAACAGATTAAACTTTTATCCAGACTTTTTGAGAAAACACTATGAAAAAACTTGCTTTTATCGCTGCTCTTTCAGTTGTAGGGATTGCGAACGCTCAAGCTGCTGATGGTACAATTACAATTAATGGTTTAGTTACAGACAAAACTTGTGACATCGTTACACCTGCTGGTAAAGATTTCACAGTTACTCTTCCAACTGTTTCTAAACAAACTTTAGCAGCTGCTGGTAACGTTGCTGGTCGTACTCCTTTCCAGATCAAATTAGCTAACTGTTCAGAAGGTAAAGTTGCGACTTACTTCGAACCAGGTGCAACGGTTGACTTCAATACTGGTCGTTTACTTAACCAAGACGCTACTGGTGCTAAAAACGTTAACGTTCAACTTTTAGGTAGCAACAACCAAGTAATTCCAGTTCTTGCTGCTGGTGCAAATGGCGCTCAAGCAAACTCTCAATGGGTTGACGTTGCAGCAGCTGGTAGTGCAGACCTTAACTACTATGCTGAATACTATGCAACTGGCGCTTCTACTGCTGGTAAAGTCAACACTTCTGTTCAATACACAATTATCTATCAATAATTGATGGATGATAGGGTTTCTATATCCGTATAGAAGCCCTATTTTGTGTAACGCTTTCCCGAACTTCCTTGGCTGAGAATCCTGAAATGAAATTGAACAGTTATAATTTTTTGTTAGGTTTGGCATTTGCTTCAGCGGTAGCCGCCCCTGCCTCTCATGCAGAAATTGTAATTCATGGCACTCGTGTAATTTATCCATCAGATGCCCGAGAAGTTACGCTACAAGTTAGCAATAACGGTTCAAAACCAGCACTTGTCCAAGCTTGGATTGATGAAGGCGACCCAAAAAGTACTCCGGATCAATCAAAAGTTCCTTTTATGATTGCTCCTCCAATTTCTCGTGTTGAAGCAACAAAAAGTCAGACTTTTCGTATTACTGCTCTACCCACTGCTTCTCAGTTAAATCAGAAGCAAGAAACTGTCTTATGGTTAAATGTTTTGGATATTCCTCCAAGACCTACCTCAAAGGGCTCAGATGCGACACCTGATAATTTTCTGCAATTAGCAATTCGTTCACGTATTAAATTCTTCTATCGTCCAGCTTCGATTAAAGATGATGCGAACTTAGCGGCAGATAAGCTTCAATGGGTTAAATCTGGTCAAAACTTAACGGTAAAAAATCCAACACCTTTTCATATCACCATGACTTCTGTTTATCAGAAAGTCGGCGATAAAAAAGTAGATTTATTACCTGAAGGGCTAATGGTTAAGCCTTTTTCTGATGCATCCATTCAGCTTAAGAATGGCAATCTTCAGGATATGAGTTTTATTAATGTGAATGACTACGGTGGCCGAGTCGAACACTCAATAAAACTTCAATAATCAGATTTATATTTTTTAATAAATTTTAAGCACCTATTATGTGAGTAGGCGGACTTAGCTATGCCAAAAAAACGGCAAGAATCTTATAAATTATTAAAACGCCATATTTGTTATTACTTGGCTTCCGGTGTTGTTACCATGACAATGCCTGTATTCGTGCACGCTGAAGAAACAGCTGCGAGTGCTCCTGTCGAAGCTGAGTTTGATTCTGCTTTCTTAATTGGCGATGCAAAAAAAGTTGATATTTCTCGCTTTAAATATGGCAACCCTGTTTTACCTGGCGAATATAACGTTGACGTATATGTAAATGGTCAATGGTTTGGTAAACGTCGTATGGTGTTTAAGGCGGTAGACCCAACACAAAATGCGGTCACTTGCTTTACAGGAATGAATCTTCTTGAATACGGCGTAAAACAAGAGGTTTTGTCTAAGCATGCTCCCCTTCAAAAAGAAAATAATAGTTGCTACAAAATAGAAGAATGGGTTGAAAATGCATTTTACGAGTTTGATAACTCTCGTTTACGTGTCGATATTTCAATCCCTCAAGTCGCATTACAAAAAAATGCGCAAGGTTATGTCGATCCGAGCGTATGGGATCGCGGTATTAATGCAGGCTTTTTATCTTATAACGGTAGTGCTTATAAAACGTTCACTCAATCGAATGATAGAAGTGAAACCTCAAATGCGTTTATGGGTATCACAGCCGGACTAAATTTAGGTGGTTGGCAGCTACGTCACAATGGTCAGTGGCAATGGCAAGATACACCTGCTGAAAATCAATCTAAGTCAAGTTACGAAGAAACAAGTACTTATTTACAGCGAGCATTCCCGAAATATCGTGGTGTTTTAACACTTGGTGATAGTTTTACAAACGGCGAAGTATTTGACTCTTATGGCTATCGTGGTATTGATTTCTCAAGTGACGATCGAATGCTGCCGAATAGTATGCTTGGTTATGCCCCACGTATTCGTGGTAATGCTAAAACTAATGCAAAAATTGAAGTACGTCAGCAAGGCCAACTTATCTATCAAACAACGGTAGCACCGGGTAACTTCGAAATTAATGACCTGTACCCTACTGGATTTGGTGGCGAGATTGAAGTTACCGTTATTGAGGCGAATGGGGAAATACAAAAATTTTCTGTGCCTTATGCATCTGTTGTTCAGATGTTACGTCCGGGTGTAAACCGTTACTCACTCACTGTAGGTCAATTCCGTGATCGTGATATTGATCTTAATCCTTGGGTGGTTCAGGGTAAATATCAACAAGGTATTAATAACTATTTAACGGGTTATACCGGAATTCAGGCTTCTGAAAATTATACAGCTTTATTGCTGGGTGCTGCTTTTGCAACACCTATTGGTGCTGTTGCATTTGACGTTACGCATTCTGAGGCGGACTTTGAAAAACAAGCTTCGCAGTCTGGTCAAAGTTTCCGTTTAAGCTACAGTAAATTAATTTCACCAACCAATACGAACTTAACACTTGCAGCTTATCGTTATTCAACAGAAAACTTCTATAAATTGCGTGATGCCCTTCTTATTCGTGATTTAGAAGAAAAAGGTATCAATACTTACGCTGCGGGTCGCCAACGTAGTGAATTCCAGATTACCTTGAACCAAGGACTCCCTGAGGGTTGGGGTAACTTCTATATGGTAGGTTCATGGGTCGATTATTGGAACCGTAGTGAAACAACTAAACAGTATCAGATTGGTTATAGCAATAATTACCATGGCTTAACTTATGGTTTGTCTGCGATCAATCGTAAAGTTGAATACGGCGCAAGTAACCAATCACGTGATACTGAATACTTAATGACATTGTCTTTCCCAATGAACTTCAAGAAGAACTCAGTTAATGTCAACATTACTGCATCTGAAGATAGTCGTACAGTGGGTGCAAGTGGAATGGTGGGTGATCGCTTTAGTTATGGTGCTTCTATGTCGCATCAGGACTATGCAAACCCAACATTTAACGTAAATGGTCGTTATCGTACTAACTATACAACTGTTGGCGGTTCTTATAGTGTGGCTGATTCTTATCAACAAGCTATGGTGAGCTTAAGCGGTAGTATCGTTGCTCACTCAAAAGGTGTGTTATTTGGACCTGAACAAGGTCAAACAATGGTACTTGTACATGCACCTGATGCAGCTGGCGCAAAAGTAAGTAATACCGTTGGTCTAAGCATTAATAAAGCAGGTTATGCCGTAGTTCCATATGTTACTCCATACCGTCTTAATGACATTACCCTTGACCCTCAAGAAATGTCTAGCAAAGTAGAACTTGAAGAAACAAGTCAACGTATTGCACCGTTTGCTGGTGCAATTGCTAAAGTAGATTTTGCGACTAAGACAGGTTATGCAGTTTATATTAATAGTAAGACTGCAGATGGCAACAGCTTACCTTTTGCAGCACAAGTCTTTAATCAAAAAGACGAAGCTGTAGGTATTGTTGCACAAGGTAGTATGATTTACTTACGTACCCCACTTGCTCAAGATCGTCTGTATGTAAAATGGGGAGACGAAAGCAATGAGCGTTGTTCGGTTGAGTACAATGTTGGTAATCAGTTGCAAAACAAGCAACAAAGCGTGGTAATGACGGAGGCTGTCTGCAAATGAAAAGAATATTATTAACGGGTGCTCTATTTACCGCGGGCTTAGGTGTGTATGGTGAAGCTAATGCTGCATGCTATATAGTCAATTATGAAGCAAATGATGTTCTTATGGCGGTGGGACGTGTTGTCGTACGTCCTAGTGATCAAGTAGGTGCGATTTTAAGAAAAGCGACTTTTCCTATTACCCGGACTAGAACACAAGCAAATAATTGTGATAGCCGCGATGTTGCCGTTGCGGAATTAACACAGGCTTATCCGTTAAGCTCCTTAGGCAATAGCATCTATACAACCAATATTCCTGGTATTGGTATTCGCCTATACCGTGAAGCAGATAATAATACCAATTTTTCTGGTTATTACCCTTATCAACGTGGTGGAATCTCAGGTAATCGTTACTTAGCAGATGGCTATTTTGTTGTGGAAATAATTAAAATTGCCTCACAAACAGGTTCTGGGACTTTAGTTCCTGGTAGATATAGTAGTTATTATATCCGTGGTTTTCCAGATAAGCCTTTCTTAACAAGTACTGTTAATGCCAATGCGATTACCATTGCATCTTCTTCATGTGAAATTCAAGGTAATATCAATAAAGTTGTACAACTACCAACAGTTACTAAAGCTGGCTTTAAAGGTGTTGGTTCAACTCAAGGTGAACAAACTTTTGATATGAACATCCTATGTAATGGTGGTATTAACCCTACTGGCTATGAAGAGAAAAATCTTATTAGTTTGACCTATGACTTTACTCAAGATGGTACAAACAATCAGGTTTTAGCGAATACAGCTGCAGCTTCTGAAAAAGCAAACGGTGTAGGCGTTCAGTTACTTTGGAATTATCAAAATAAAAATCAGGTTATCAAAAAAGGTGACAAGCTGGCTTTAGGTACATTGTCTTCTAACCAGACACTTCAATATAACGTACCGATGACTGCCCGCTACTATCAAACAGCAACGAATGTTACACCGGGTAAAGTTCGTGCTATGGCAACTGTAACTATTGAATATGATTAATCATATTCAATAGTTTTTAAATTTAACAATATCAAATATTTAAGAATTAATAATAACTTTTTCTTTATCCATACTTTCTAAGAATTTACTTAACTTTATAGGAACATCTATGAAAAAAATAGGCATAGTTGCTGTTAGTGCAATTACCTTATGCTGGGCCATGTATGAGGTATCATCTGATAATACCAATACAGCATTACGTAATGAATCTAACCAAAAAGTCGCATCTAAAAGAATTTCATCAACTACAAAGAATGAAAAATTGGCATCTCAACCCCTTTTGACTCAAATGAATTCCCCTAATTCTTCTACCCCAATCTGCCAATATCATTTTGATGCAACTCAAGAAGATTATGACCTATGGAATAATGAACATCCTGATTATTTTCCTATGAAAATATTTCCAATAATAAGTGGGCAAAAATTTAGCCTTAAAGTAGATCCTATACTAGAAAATGAATATGGCAATATAGATTATATAGCGAGAAGTAAAGCAGGTCTCAACTCGACTAATGATATTGGCGATTTCTCTATACCTAATAAGGGCATTATTGCCTTTGAAATGGAACTAAAAATTCCAACTGTAGCCGTTGGTAACTCTTCTTATATCTCTAATATTGATTTTACTGGCGTAACAAATAATGGATATACCGTTAGATCAAACTACGGGTTTCATACAGGGACTTATGACCCAGATTTTGGCGAGAATCCTCCAACTTTAAATTACTCTTTAGCATATCGAGTTAGTGATAATAGCGGACCTGATCATCCTTACTTCAAAAGTCAAAATATGACAAATAATATGAATGGATACCAACGCTTGGGTATATATATTAATCAGAACACGAAGCAAGTAGGCTTTATTTTAAATGGAGTTGATCAGGGGTATCAATCTAATTTGCCAGCTCCGCTTGCGAATATACGTTTTTCTATTATGAATGGTATAGCAATATATTCTGAACAATTATTTGGACAAGAGTTATCTAGTGAACTTATAACTGATCGAGATGATCTTCAATTTATTTACCCACCAGATACAACTGATATTTGTGGTAATACCATTTAAAATATAAAACTATGAAGCGTAAAAAAGGGCTAAATCATAGCCCTTTTTATTTCCTTTAAAAATGAATGACAGTACGAATTGATTTACCTTCATGCATTAAATCAAAAGCAGTATTAATGTCTTGTAAAGGCATGGTATGAGTAACAAAAGGTTCAAGTTGAATATCACCTTTCATAGCATCTTCGACCATTTTAGGAAGTTGTGAGCGCCCTTTCACACCACCAAATGCTGTACCCAACCATTTACGGCCAGTAACTAACTGGAACGGACGAGTTGAAATTTCTTGGCCTGCACCCGCTACACCAATAATGACAGATTGTCCCCAACCACGATGTGCACACTCTAGAGCTGAGCGCATAACATTGACGTTTCCAATACATTCAAATGAATGATCTACGCCCCAGCCTGTCATTTCTACAATGACTTGCTGAATAGGTTGGTCATAATCTTTAGGATTTAAGAAATCTGTAGCGCCAAACTGTTTTGCCAGCTCAAATTTATCTGGATTTGTATCTACGACAATAATGCGCCCTGCTTTTGCTTGACGTGCTCCTTGTACAACGGCTAAACCGATACCACCTAAGCCAAATACAGCAACAGAGTCGCCCTCTTGTACTTTCGCTGTGTTATGCACGGCACCAATACCTGTAGTTACCCCACAACCTAATAAACATACTTGCTCGTGATTCGCCTCAGGATTAATCTTAGCTAAAGATACTTCGGCTACTACCGTATATTCACTAAAGGTTGAACAGCCCATGTAGTGGTAAATTGGTTCGCCCTTATATGAAAAACGTGTAGTACCATCTGGCATAACGCCTTTACCTTGAGTTGCACGTACAGCAACACAAAGATTGGTTTTTCCAGATTTACAAAATAAGCATTCTTTACATTCTGCCGTATAAAGCGGAATAACATGATCACCCGGCTGAACGCTTGTTACCCCCTCACCAACTTCAATTACTACCCCCGCGCCTTCATGACCTAAGATTGCCGGGAAAACACCTTCCGGATCATCGCCAGATAAGGTAAATGCATCGGTGTGACATACTCCAGTATGGGTAATCTTGATTAAAACCTCTCCCGCTTTGGGTGGTGCAACATCAATTTCAACAATTTCTAAAGGTTTTCCTGGAGCAAAGGCGACAGCTGCACGAGATTTCATCTTTGGGTTTCCTTTATATCATTCGGTATTTATAGTCGAGCAAAATAGATAATGTAATGCTAATACAAGAGCTTAATTTTGCTTAAATCAAAATTGGCTTTCATAGCAATCCATTACAGCATAGCCAGTCACATACGTCTAAGCAAGCCTACATTTAAAAAACGAGAAAACCCCTTACTTGAAGAGGTTTCTTATCAAATCATTATCTTGTAACCAGCTTATTTTTACTTATAGGTAAATATCCGGTGGGTATGGCGTGTTATCACTAATAGGTGTATAGAGCGTATTTTCAACAAAGAAGCCATTTGGAGCTTGAGTAGTATCGATTGTAATCGAGTCAAACATAACTTGTGGATATGCCCAGATAAATTGCTTCATAAGCCCTAGAGATACATTATTTTGCATATCTCCAAAAATACGTTGCCAGATAGGTGTTCGATATGGTTTGTTTTTGTCGAATCCATAGATATAAGCAATAGATGCATCTGGTACAAACCCTGATAAATAAGCAACTTTACTGGCAGGATAGCCTAAATCTTGAGTTGGTATTTGTGAAACAGCTTGATGGGCTAAATCTAATTTCGCTTCTAAAAGCCAATCATAGGCTTCAGTCATAATGTAATCAAAATGAGGGTATGAATAATGCTCACTTGGATAATTAATATAAGTTGCTAGGGTTTGTATTGGTGAGCGAATAGATGGGAAAAAGATTAATGGGCACACTTGGGCATTTGCATATTTTGTTTTAATTGCTGTTCTAATATCTTGGCAGGTCTGCCCTAACTTATTTCTTAACCATGTTTTAAATTCATCATACGGCGTTCCTGTTTTATTCATCGCCTCATAAATTGTTCCTAAGTCTGGTGCATATAAACCTGTATCTGCATTAAAAGCTAACTTGGTTGGATAGTCATAGACACATGGTAAGTTCGTATCTGTGTTATACCACCACCAAGGCTCACCAATTTGCATGTTGACATCACACCCACCCGTCACCATGGTATCTGCAAACTCAATAAAAACTTTATGTAAATATGCCAAAGCATTTTGATCACTTAAACTGAAGAAATAACTTGGTGGCTGGTAGCCTGTTTTACCCAAATTACTATTCCAGTCTCGCTGTGCCCAAAATTCATTTGCGCCTAGCGAGTACATTTCAAAACTTACCCCAAAAACGGGTTGCATATTTGCATTATGCAGAGCTTGGGCATATTTCTCATGCCATTTACGGGTACATGGGTTAATAACATCCTGTCCTGTAACGAGTGTGTCAGGAATCTGGAATCTATTAATATCACTTCTCCAGATTATTTCAGGATAATGTGACATACCACAGTAATGATTAATGAAACCGTGATAACCCAAAGCAGCCATGTTATCTACTATACGCTGCGGGTTCAGGTCGTAATGATCGTCATAGCTGGTACATAAGCCATAGTTATGCTGTGGTACAACCACTCGGCTTAGATTTAGTTTTGCATTTGCACCTGTCACGACTGAATTAGTAATGCGAATATAACCATCTTCAGCCTGACTTAAGGGCAATGATGAGTGTGGGTTATAACTACTTGTAAAAGCCGAAAATGTAATTTGCTGAATATTGGTAACTGGAAAACTGTCTGTAGCTGAAAAACCTGCTTTGACCGTATCCCAGTTGATATGAATATGGGCAGACCTTGAAGATGGAGTATTTGCATAGTTGAACAAGACGATATATGCAATTTTATCTACTCCATTGTCGTTATAATAAACCGTTAAAGTTGGAGTTAGCGACTCATTATTTAGAACTGGCATAGATGGTGATAGTTCAATATCAAAGTCCCATACCACACCTGAATAGCTATATTTAGTTTCATAAGCTAAAAATTTATGGTCTTTAGAGTCGTAAGAGTCCCAACTAATACCAGCCAAGTCTGTAGTCATGCGTGAGCGGAAAGACGCCTCAAAACCGTTGCCATAATTGGTAATCGCAAAAGACATGGTTTGTGGACCATCTATTCTCCAATAAGTTGGGTTGAACCTATCAATAAGTATATTTTGAGTAATGGGTTGAGGTGAAACAGTCGAATTATTTTGTACATTTTCTGAATTATTTATCATGTCATATTGCTCTTAATAGTTTTAAGAAGCTTTATATTAAATAATAATTTTATTTATATTGTTCAGATAAGTAACAATTTAGTCTAATCTATTAACAGTAGATAATGGTTGGAATCATTAAAATAATGTAAAGCTAACATATTATTTTAATTCTAAAGTGGACTTTGCAATAAGGAGCAATGAATGCCAAACTTTTCTCATTTAAGCCACTTTAGACTACTCGTTATTTTTACTCCAGTTCTTTCATTATTAAGTGGCTGTAGTGATCCAATATTTTATAAAAATACTAAAGCTTCTGCTATTTCTACTTCTACCTATACAACTAATTATCCAATCCCTGATGAATATTTAAATGAAAAGCTCCAACCAAATGAAAAAAAACTGGCTCAAGAAATCTCTACCGTTATTGAAGAATCAATACGTAAAGAGTATGCACCTGGTAAAGCCTTAAGAGATGCACATCCTAAAGCACATGGATGTGTGCGTGCCGAGTTCCATGTACTTAAAAATATTCCAACTCAACTTGCAAAAGGTATATTTGTTCCTGATAAGAGCTATCAAGCCTGGATTCGATTTTCGAATGCATCTAACGATGCATCTCAAGCAGACATTGAAAAAGATGCTCGCGGCATAGCCATAAAAGTCTTAGGCGTACCGGGTCAGAAAATTTTAGAAAGTGAAAAAGAAGCGACAACTCAAGATTTTATTATGATCAATCATCCTGTCTTTTTCGTAAATGATGGGCAAAGATATCTTTCTTTTATGCAGGATGTTAACAGCAAAAGTACTCTCAGAAAGCTTCATATTCCGTTTGCTTTAGGGCTTAAAGGAACAATCAATGCTTTAGGAGCGCATAATTCTAAAATTTCTAATCCATTATATGTACGTTACTGGTCTATGGTGCCCTATCAATTAGGATTAGATAATGACCGTCAAGCTGTTAAGTACTCCGTAAGAAATTGTTCTAAGGTGTCTACATCTCTACCTGACCATCCAAACCATAATTTTTTAAGAGCTGCACTACAAGATACGCTGCAAAAACAAGACGCTTGTATGGAGTTTCTTATACAGCCAAGAACTTCAACCCAAATGCAAGTTGAAGATGCAATGACAGAATGGAAAGAAGCAGAAGCACCTTTTTATCAGGTTGCAACTATTCGTATTCCAAAGCAAAGCTTTGATACACCGGAACAGAATCAATTTTGTGAAAATCTCTCCTTTACGCCGTGGCATGCTTTACCTGAGCACAAACCTTTAGGTGCAATAAACAGATTACGTAAAATTATTTATGAAAATATAAGTAAAGTGAGACACGATATGAACTCGGCCCCTCGACAAGAGCCTTAAAAATGAGTTCGTCATACTTTACATATAAAAGAACTACCGATAAAAAAGATAGTTCTATATCAATGGACCTTTAAAAAAATGGCTATACTAAGCTAAAGCCTATAGATCAATTTTCTCAACAATAGAGTGTAGGATGGCTAACTTCTTTTTTATTGAATAATCTCCTTTACTTGTGTCGATAGTGATTCGATCAATGAAATCTGCTAACCAAAAAATAAAGTCTTCTTCACTTTTATAGATGGGAATCAAGCTAATATCTAACTTGAAAGGTAACTCATCCTGAAGATTAAGAAGTGTGCCTCCGAAATCAAAAAAATTATATAAAAACTTTAATTCTGTACCATTAATTGCTTTTTTGATTTCCATAATTAAATTATTTAGGTTTTTTAGATGATTATTGGTATGTTCTTTTTTTATATTTTTTGAAATTTTTTCTGCTAATAGTAAATATTTTGGCATTTCTATCTCCTTATTAATTTATTGTAAAATATAAGTATAAGATTAAAGTTATAAATTTAAGTTTTTAGTTTTTATTGAAGTGTTATTTGTTTTTTAAATTTAATATAAATTTATGTAAATTGAAACCTTTTATAATTTAAAAATGTGATCTAATTTGAATTATATTCTGAGTAAATTAATAGGTTTTTTATTATTCATAAATAAGCCCAATACTTTTAAATTATTGGGCTTATTTTGTTAATATGCTTAAAATCACTTTCTTTAATCTTAAGTCATTTTATGGGAACTCTTCACTTTATGAATTTTCCCACATTTTCTACATTCTCTTATCTCATCATGAGAAATATCAAAATCATATTCCCAGATGTGCATGCAGAAAAACTGTCTAAAATTATGGAGCATAGACACCTCCTTTAAAAAACTAACAAACATGAAAGTTCTTTATAGATTCAGAATACATCTAGACTAAATTGTCTACAAGGAAGCAATTTAACTCTCTTTTAAAATTTCTATATCTCCTTAAATCATGAAGATAATAAAAAGCTAACATTGATTTCTGTATCCATTTTTATAGCGAACAAGTGAGTTATGTTCATAGTGAAAACTTATGTGAAGACATCAACATAACAAGGAATTTTGCTAATTCCATAAAAAAACCGCCCCAGAAGGCGGTCGCTGAATTTTGACAGCGATATAGAAGTGTGGTGGAAACACTTCTATTCTTTAAATTATTTTTCTTCTTTTATAATTTTCATGAAGGGCTCTGATTTAAAGTAATTAATGATAAGTTCCCCCTCATCATGTCTCTGTACTTCTACTGGCTGAGTATGACCACTATCAAATTCACAGTTAAATTTAAAGTCTGGTGGAATAAATTTTGAAATAGGAGGAAGATGAGTCTCCCCACCTGTCGTCATTCTTTCTATAAATCCCGCTAACCATAAAATATATTCGTCTTTATTTTTATGGCTTGGCATTAGGCTAATATCAATCTTAACGGCGCATTCATCCAGTGGCTTTGTTAAACATTCTTCAAAGTCAATAAAGTTATATTTAAGCTTAAATTTTGTACCTTTAATCTCTTTACGGATTACGCCTATCAAGTTATTCAAATGTTCAGTCGGAGTATCAGAAAAAAGATTATTTTCTTCAATTTTTTTATATACCTTTTCAGCAATCATTAAATATTGTGGCATTTCCTATCTCCTTCCTTCTACCTTCCATTGTTTGGTAGGTTGCTTATGCAGCTTTTTAAGGAAGTATGATAGAAATCATGTGTTTTAATGTAGTAGTTAGTGTCCTCATTGTAAGTAATGTGAACTTGTGAAATTAGGGCGCATGTTAAAACACAACTTATAAAAATAAGGAGTAATATGTCACAGTTTTATAAGTGAAATTCATAAATTATCGAAATAATTTCTTGCAGTAAAATACAGCTCACACAATCAAAATGATTATTTAACACGCCGCTAGTAAAATTTTAATCTCTACTAATACATTGTTTTCATTATATTTTAATTTTATAGTTTTTTAGAGTACAACAAAATCATACAGTTATTGAGGTTTTTGACATATAAATTGAATATAAGAATGCTCTGATAGATCTAACTTGGATGCAAATTAAATGCTTACATGATCAATCAGCTATATGAGCAGTATAGTACTATGGCCTTAAGTGCTTGGGGTTTTACTGATTTACCTTCTTATACAGATACATACGATCCTAATGAGAAAGATATAGTGATAAAGACAAATAATTGGTTGAATGATGAGGCAGCAGAAGAAAAAACACGTCAGGGTCTTACCGCTTTTGTAGCCCTCGATGATGCATTTATGAGTATCGCTTCACGTATTTATTTAATTAGAAATGCCAAAGAAACCATAGATCTACAATATTACATTTGGACTAATGATTTTGTGGGTAATCTGATCTTGCATGAATTACTGAAGGCGGCAGATCGAGGCATAAAAGTCAGACTGTTAATTGATGATCAAAACGGTATAAAACTCGATGGCATATTAAGAAGCCTTTTACAGCATTCCAATTTTGAAATTAGGTTATTTAATCCTTATAAATTTAGATATTTAAGAATATTCGACTATATTTTTCGCTTCAAAAAAGTGAATCACCGTATGCATAACAAGCTCATAATTGCAGATGCTTCAATTGCAGTAACCGGTGGTAGGAATATCAGTAGTGAATATTTTGAAGCAAGCAGTAAGTTTCAATTTACAGATTTAGATATTTTGTTTTATGGAGATGCTGTACGGCATGCCCAAGCTGTATTTGCTGACTTTTGGGAAAGTACCTTAAGTGTAGACGCGACTAAAGTGATTGGTACTTGTGCTGAGCATCATTTAAAAGCACTAAGAGAGCATTACGAACAATTACACCATGAAAACCATAGTCTGACTGAAGATAAACTTTATGATGCTCAGTCTTATCTAAAAGAGCTTTTAGAGCACAACCCTATACAATGGTCTAAAGCACACTTTGTAGCAGACTCTCCCAAGAAAATTTTAGGTACCGCAGCTGAACATGAAATGCTGTATGGGCAAGTCATGTCTATTATGGGTAAACCCAAGCAGCACTTAGAATTAGCTTCTGCTTATTTTGTACCCACTCAACAAGGTACGTATTATTTGAAACAACTGCGAGTTGAAGGAATTAAAGTTCGTGCTTTAACTAACTCTTTTGCTGCGAATGATGTTGCGATCGTACATGCTTTTTATAGTCAATACCGTGTAGAAATGCTTAAAAATGGTATTGAGCTTTATGAGTTTAAACCTGTTTTAGAACGGCGACGTAGAACTTGGTACGAAATCGTAACGGGTAGCGTTATACCGGCAAAAGGTAAAAATAAATCAAGTTTGCATGCGAAATTTTTTGATGTAGATGGCAAAGTATTTATTGGTTCTTTTAATTTTGACCCTCGCTCTACTTATTTAAATACCGAAGTAGGTTTAGTCATTGAATCTAGCCAATTACAAACTCAGATTTCCGTTATGTTAGATCAACATTTACCTCAAGTGGCCTATCAGTTAAAACTAAATAGCCAAGGTGAAATTACTTGGCTAGATTACCAGTCGAATGGGCAAGTCATTGAATACGATAAAGACCCGGGAACCAGCCGTTTTCAACGAACAATGATTAAAGCTGTTTCTTACCTGCCTATTGAGTGGATGATGTAAGTTTGAATATTACAAGAAACCTATTTCATTAAAGAATTTTTGATAGGCTTCTGCTTTCTTCTCAAGCGCTAGTGGATATGCTCTAGAAGATGACGGTAACCGATATAAATGAATATTGCGGTCGGCAAAATAAGTTGTTGTCGATGTTCCAATTAAAGGTTTTTCAGTGTTCTCAGGTAAAACTGAAATTAAGGTATCAGTTGCTTTGTCCCCTGTAGTCATAATAGTTTGGCATAAAGGGATTTTTTGAAGCAAAGCCGCCAAGTCTGTGGGTGTGACAATTTCCAGAAATTTGTCGGAAGCATTACCTTTGAGGCGTTTAATTTGATAAGCCGTATCGAAAATGGCAATACCTGTTTCAGTTAAGAAGTTTCGGATACGTTCTTCATTAAATGTTTTCTGATTTTCGCTTAAAAAATAGGTCTTGTCTTGGAAAAAGATTAAGCCAAAAATTCTCCACATGTCATTTTGAAAGTTTGGATAATAAAAGTCCATCTTCCATTTATTACGAGGAGGTGGGAAACTCCCTAGCATTAATAAACGGGCATTTTCAGGTAAAAATGGTTGTAGTGGATGGGTTTCTATCTCAATTATCATAAAAAATCAGTATTTACTTCAAAAATTATAAGTAACTTAACGCATTTTTAGGTTAATCACGAGTCAAGAAATGCAAATTCACTTAATTAAATGATTGAGGCGAAACATTTTGTTGTTTCGCCTCAATCATTTCGTTTATATGCATGTTAGTAACCAAACTGCTTAAGAGTTTAAAATTTTAAAGACTTTACCTGTTCTTGGATGGGCAAAGGTATTGTCTTGATCTAAATTGATAACTTTGTCTGAAATGACAATCTTCGAAAGTGGTAACCAGTTTTGCTCTACTTCGGTTGAAGCTAAATTTTTTTCCAACGCATTTTCAAAAATTTGCTCTACCACAATTTCCATACCACACATACTTTTTGCATTAACTTCTTTTAAAATATGACGTTTAGACATTTTAGTCTCCATTTTTTATTCTTAACGTTAAAGATAATAAAGGGAGTTTTGCTACAACATGTAAAATTTAGCATTTGAAGTGTTTTTTTTGTTTTAAACATATTTATTTAATAATTAAATGAATAGTGAAATAATTATTTAAAATAAAAATTAATATTAGATGAACTTGTAAAAAAGTTTATTATTTTAAATAAATTTAATTTATAGAAAATAATATTTAAAGGGCCCACGTATGAACCCCTTTATTTACTTTTAAACCTGTACAGCATTATCTAGAGAACTATCATCTTTGTTTTTATTATTATCTTTACTAATCAATGTGTCAGTATCGCTATCGGTACTAAAACTCTTACTATTTTTTTGCTTCTTCTTGTATACGCACATGCCAATGGCAATACCTGTTCCTAGTACTAAAATTGATTTTAACATTTTGCACCTCTTCAGTTGACGGAGAAACTTTTGAGAAATTAACTTAAATTAATAGCACATTATTTGTTATTTAAGGGCTTTGATTTGAGTCGCTTTTGTAAGGTATTTAATTTTTATGTTAATTGAAGAGTATAGTAGTTTCAAAAATAAATTTTGATACAAAGCAAAAAGCCTATTCTAAAAATGGAATAGGCTTTTTACTGTATTTCAGGATTAAGCAGTATTATTAATTGCTTTAAGCAATCTTATTTATCTTTAAATACAGTTCCAATGTATTTAATGCTGAACTTTTAGTCAAGATGGGAAAGGGACCATTTGCAATTAATTGGTCATTCTTGTGATGAAATTCTCATTTTTAAAATAAGCAATAAAAAACGCCCATTTCTACTTCTCAAAAAGAAATGGGCGCATGTGAAAACCACTAAAGACCTGAAATACCAAATGTTCTTACATTCAGTAATATTGATTCTAATTAATTTACCGAATGGTTGACAATTAAACCATTTGTACTTTTTTTAGTCATTTCGGCCAATAAAAAATGCAAAATAATTCGCTATTTTCAATATGTTTAGCAATAAATTATTTATCTAGAATGCGATTGAGTACGGTTAACCAGTTAGAAAAACAAATTTTTTCTATACTTTCATTGGAATAATGTCGCTTTTGCATTGCTTCAATAAGTAGGTGTAGTCCCCTTACATCTTCAATTTCATCGCTAATAAGTGCTCCATCAAAGTCGGAACCAAAACCGACATAATCTTCTCCCATTTGATCTATTAAATATTCAAGATGCTCTAAAAGTACATCAATAGATGTGTTGGCATCGCGCTGCCCGTCTTTACGTAAAAATGCAACGTCAAAATTTACCCCGACTATGCCTTTAGAGTCCCTGATCGCCCTAAGTTGGTCATCTGTTAGATTTCTGGCTTGTGGACATAAGGCATGTACATTCGAATGGGTCGCGACTATGGGCTGTTGAAGAATGTTAGCGGTATCCCAAAAAGCTCGTTCATTCATATGGGAAACATCAATCACCATTTTTTTATCAGTACAGCGTTTTATAAATGCTTTCCCCTCGTGTGTAAGGCCGGCTCCCGTATCTGGTGAATGGGGAAACTTAGCATTTAAACCATGTCCAAAACGACTGGGTCTATTCCAAAGCGGCCCAATGCTACGAAGCCCTGCATCATAAAATACATCGAGTAAATCTGGATTGTGCTGTAGTGCTTCGGCGCCTTCCATATGCAATACAATGGCTAACTTTTGTTTTGCTAAACAGTGCTGAATATGCTGAACAGTTGTGCAAATTTGAATATCGTTAGAATACTCGGCAAGTTGTTTTGCTAAATCGAGTTGTGCCAGACAAATTTGCTCAATTTGCTGTTGGGTAAAGTCAGACGCGTTTTGGTCAAATAGTTTGTTGGGATGATGCTGCTTAACATAATGAAAAGGCGGCAAGAAAATAGCAAACATCCCACCGACAAAACCCGCTTCTTGACAGCGTTTTAAATCGAGATGCCCTGCTAAACGTTCCTGAATAAAAGCCTGAGCAGGATTGCTATGATCACTTAACCACAAACGGGTTAATATATCATTATGGCCATCAAAAACAGGCAATATGCCATGGTTCATATCGGTTTTCTCATAGCTAATCATCTACAATATTTTGAACCGGAATGTTTTGTTGAACCGTAAATTGCTTTGAATTTTTAGTGTTACGGAATACCAGTTTTTCTAGAGTTGCATCGAATTCGCTCTCGGCACGTGCCTGTTCAATGAGCTGATGATACGGCGATTTACTACAAACAGGATCTGCATTACTTGCATCGCCTGTTAACATATAAGCTTGACAACGACAGCCACCAAAGTCGCGGTCTTTATCTGGACAACTACGGCATCCTGCTGGCATCCATGCATCACCACGGAAGTGGTTAAAACCGGTAGACTCATACCAGATTTTTGATAGGCTTTGTTCACGAACATTTGGGAAAGAAATCGGTAATTGTCTTGCTGCGTGACAAGGCAGAGCCATACCATCTGGAGCAACTGTAAAGAAAATTTTACCCCAGCCATTCATACAGGCTTTTGGTCTTTCTTCATAATAATCAGGCACTACAAAAATAAGTTTGCAAGGATGATTTTGCGCTTTTAACTTTTCCCGATATTCATTGGTAATACGTTCAGCACGTATGAGTTGTTCTTGTGTCGGTAATAAACCCTGACGGTTTAAAAATGCCCAACCATAAAACTGACAAATTGCTAGTTCGACTGTATCTGCATTGAGTTCAAGGCAAAGCTCAATAATTTTATCGATCTGGTCAATGTTATGCCGATGAATTACAAAATTGAGGACCATCGGATAATCATATTTCTTAACAAGTCGGCACATTTCATACTTTTGTTCAAAAGCATGTTTCGACCCAGCTAAAGCATCATTAACGACCGGATCACTCGCTTGAAAGCTGATTTGAATATGGTCTAGGCCAGCTTGCTTTAAATGCGAAATACGCTGTTCGGTAAGTCCCATGCCTGAGGTAATCAGGTTGGTGTAGAAGCCTAGTTGGTGTGCATGCGCCACAAGCTGTTCCAGATCTTGACGCACCAAAGGTTCGCCACCGGAAAAACCGAGTTGTACTGCCCCCATTTGACGCGCTTGATCAAAAACATCAAACCACTCTTGTGTGGTCAGTTCATTTTTATGCTGCGCGTAGTCTAAAGGGTTTGAGCAATATGGACATTGTAGCGGGCAACGATAAGTTAACTCCGCTAATAACCATAAAGGTAGGCCAACACCTTCTGTCATACTAAATCAATCCAGTGTTGTTGCTGGGCAACTAACATGTAATCAATAACATCGTTGTCAATTTCGGCTATATCGCCAAATTGTTGCTTGAGCTGGAAAATAATGGCAGAGACATTATTTTTCCCATCAATATACTGTCCAATGGCCCCTGCACTTTCATTTAATTTAATCATGCCTTCAGGATATAAAATGACAAAACTATTTTGAGCAGGCTCAAATTGAAAGCGATAACCTTGTCGCCATGTAGGCACAAGATTTACATCAAATTGTTCTTTATTCATTTAAATAGTCCTTTGTGCCATACCCGTTCTTGAGTCACGCTATGATATGGTGCTTCATTGTGTACGTATGCCAGTGTTAAGGCATCTAAAATGCTCCATAAAATATCCAGTTTAAACTGCAATATTTCCAGCATTCTTTGTTGTTGCTCATGAGTGGTAAATGAATCAAGCGTAATTGTTAAACCATGTTCAACATCACGGCGTGCTTGACTTAAACGAGAGCGGAAATATTCATAGCCCTTGTCATCAATCCAAGGGTAATGTTGTGGCCATGATTCAAGGCGAGATTGATGAATCTGCGGTGCAAATAATTCAGTTAAAGAGCTGCTTGCGGCTTCACGCCATGATGCACGACGTGCAAAATTTACATAGGCATCTACAGCAAAGCGAACACCCGGCAAAACCAATTCTTCGGAAATCACTTGTTCACGACTCAAACCTACAGCTTCGGCTAATCGTAACCATGCTTCTCGTCCACCACCGTCAGGATATTCACCATCTTGGTCAATCATGCGCTGAATCCATTCCTGACGTACGCGTTGGTCTGGGCAATTTGCCATGATCGCGGCATCTTTGAGTGGAATATTGATTTGATAATAATAGCGATTTGCAACCCAAGCCTGAATTTGTTGTTGAGTGGCTTTACCTTCATACATCATCACATGAAATGGATGATAGATATGATAATACTGACCTTTATCAATAATGGCCTGTTTAAATTGTTCGGTTGTTAAAGCTTCAGGTGTTTGAGTCATGTTTCACCTTAGAGTTCGATCTGCATGCCATCATAGGCAACTTCTACACCATGTGCTTTTAGTTCAGCAAATTGAGCAGAGTCTTCATTTAAAATCGGATTGGTATTGTTAATATGAATCAGCACTTTTTTGGGTGTATTGAGTTGGTTCAAATAAGACAGTGAACCGCCTTCCCCACTAATATATAAATGTCCCATTTCACGGCCAGTTTTTTTACCTACACCCGTTTGCTGCATTTCATCATCGGTCCAGAGTGTGCCATCAATCATGACGCAGTCAGAATTTTGCATAATCTGCATGATTTGATCATCAATCTTTCCAAGCCCTGGTGCATAAAACAACTGTTTTTGTGTTTTACGATCTTTGATGATTAAGGCAATATTGTCGCCCTCATGCGGGTCATGGCGATGTGGTGAATATGGCGGTGCCGCGCTTTGAATAATTAAAGGTAAAAATTCTAAATTTTCAAAACCATCAATTTTAAAAGCTTGTTTAGGATTAATTTCATTGTATTGAAGACCGCCATTCCAGTGCTTCAACATATTAAAGACTGGAAAACCTGTGGTCAGGTCTTGATAGACCATTTCTGTACACCACACATTCATTGGACAGCCTTCACGTAAAGTTAACAGTCCAGTGGTATGGTCAAGTTGGCTATCCATCAAAATAACGTTGGTAATGCCCGTGTCACGTAATTTACGTGCAGGTTGAGCTGTTTTAAAGTCAAATAATTGCTGACGGATATCTGGTGATGCGTTTAATAAAATCCAGTCTACGCCGTTTTCTGAAACCGCAATTGAAGATTGAGTTCGTACTTTGGCATTAATTTTACCTGTACGAACACCATGACAATTAGGACAATTACAGTTCCACTGAGGGAAGCCGCCTCCAGCCGCTGAACCTAAAATATAAATATACATAAAATTAATATCTTATTAGAAAGACATAAGCCCTAGAACAAAACTAGGGCTTATGTCAGATTTGAATAGAAATAATTAACGTGCTTCAAAGTACATTGTTACTTCAAAACCAATACGTAAATCAGTGAAAGCTGGTTTTGTCCATTGCATAAATTTTTCTCCAGTCAGGATTAATCTTGCGAAATGAATCACTTGATTAAATCTTATAAAGCAATTAAAAATTTATTCTAATTAAAAATGCCACGTTTGTAGATAAGGTTGATACAAGATATTGTTCGATAATTGTGTTTTTTGTCCAAATTTTAATAACTCCTTATCAATCAAAGGTGATTAAAAGGTCATAACAGACAAATATTCTGCTATGACCGAACTTTTACACGGCTAAGTTCATTAAGTATTGCTGTGCAATATAAAGATCTTGCTCTGGTTTAGGCTGACATTGCACCCAAGTTCCATCGGCTTGTAGTTCCCATGCTTGACGATTATCTTTTAGATAATTGTTTAGCCCATCTTCAATCACTTGTTTCTTTAATTTTTTACTTTCGATTGGGAAGCAGGTTTCGATACGAGAGAACAAATTACGTTCCATCCAGTCTGCACTAGCGCAAAACACTTTTGTATCACCATCATTATAAAAATAGTAAACTCGAGTATGTTCTAAATAGCGTCCAACAATTGAACGTACTCGAATATTATCGGACAACCCTGTAACTTGTGGTATTAAACAGCAAATTGAGCGAATAATTAAATCAATTTGTACACCCGCTTGAGAAGCTTTATAAAGCGCGCTGATGAGCTGTGGTTCAGTAAGCGCATTCACTTTAATGATGATGTGTGCTTTTTTGCCAGCAAGGCTATTTTTAATTTCTTGTTCAATAAGCTCTAGCAACTGAGAGTGCAAGGTAAAAGGTGCATGAAAAAGTTTCTTAAGCTTTGCCATTTTGCCCATACCGGTCAGTTCTTGGAAAATCTTATGTACGTCTTCACAAATTTCAGCATCACTCGTAAGCAGGCCAAAATCGGTATAAATTTTGGCATTCACCGCATGATAGTTGCCTGTACCTAAGTGGACATATCTTTTAATTTTGTCTTGTTCACGGCGAACAACTAAAATCATTTTAGCGTGAGTTTTATAGCCAACAATGCCATAAACGACAACTGCACCTGCTTCTTGCAATACGTTAGCTACTTCAATATTGGACTCTTCGTCAAAACGTGCTCGTAACTCAATAACAGCAGTGACCTCTTTACCGTTACGCGCCGCTTCTGCAAGAAGTTGAACGATTTCCGAGTTGGCACCACTACGGTATAAGGTTTGTTTAATTGCCAAGACATTTGGGTCTTGAGCAGCTTCCCGAAGAAACTTAATAACGGGTGCAAAAGAATCAAATGGATGATGAAGTAAAACATCCCCTGCTTTTAACACATCAAAAATTGGCTTTTTGCTATAGAGAAGTTTTGGTAAAACCTGTTGATACGGTTTATAGCGCAACTCTGGCAAATCAAAGTTGGAAATAAAACGGGCTAAATTGACAGGACCATCGACGTAATAAAGATGTTCTGCATCTAAATCAAATTGCTCTAATAAATAGTTCGCAATTTCTTCAGGACATTTTTTTGCTACTTCCAAACGAACTGCTTGACCAAAACGGCGTGAAGATAATTCACCTTTTAAAGCTGCCGCCAAGTCTTCTACATCTTCAGAAACGGTTAAATCAGCATTTCGGGTCACACGAAATTGATGACAGCCTGTCGCTTTCATACCCGGAAATAAATCCGAAATATGCTGGTGAATAATGGCAGAGAGCAGAATGTAATGTTCTGCACCACCGGAAATATGCTCCGGAATTTTAACAAGTCTTGGTAAAGAACGCGGTGCCGGCACAATAGCTAAATCAATCTGACGTCCGAAAGCATCTTTGCCTTCCAAAGTCACAATGAAGTTAAGACTTTTATTAACTAACCGTGGAAATGGGTGTGCAGGATCAAGACTAATTGGTGTAACTACAGGTTGTACTTCTTTAAAAAAGTACTCTTTAATCCATTCTTTATGTTTTTCTAATATATCGCCGTGCTGAATAAAGTGGACGCCATAGCCTTGCAACTGTGGCAACAACGTATAATTTAAAATCTTATATTGCTCTTCAACGGCTTCATGAGCATTTTTCGAAATTTGCTTTAATACTTCTGGTAATGGCAGACCTTCTGGTCCAGTCGCTTGTGTCATTAGGCTAATTTTCTGGATTAAACTTGCCACACGAATTTCAAAAAATTCATCCAGATTACGTGAAAAAATAATTAAAAAATTTAAACGTTCAAGTAATGGGTGTTCAATATCTTTGGCCTGAGCGAGCACACGCTTATGAAACTCTAATAAAGAGAGTTCTCTATTGATATATGTCTCTAAATTATGCTGGTTTGAGCTAGATAATGTAGGTAATGATGTCATTCTTGACTCTTATAATGGATAAAAAGTGAACATGAATAAAAAAGATTAATTTAAAAATATATAACCGATTTTATTCACTGAACATTTTGTAACTGTTTTATTGCAAATTCATGAATTTTTTATGAAAAACTTAAAAATTAACATCTATTTATGTGTCTTAAATATTTCCTTTTATTAGTTTACCTCTAATATTATCTTAGCATTAATTTTTTAAAGATCATCTGATTTTGATTAAGATTTAGTTTTCATCAAATATTCACACAGTATGCGTATTTTTTATGCATCTTAATTCACCAATTGATAAAAAATGACAACTTTAAATATATTATTTAAGACAACATCTTTATGTCTGGCGATGGCTTTATTAGCCGGTTGTAATGATAACAATGACAGTGATTCAAATACATCTGCGCCCCGAAGTAACCAGATTGTCGATATTTTAGCTTTTAATGACTTTCACGGAAATCTAGAGCCACCTAAACGCTACGTTGATGCCGCTAACCCTAATGACGCGTCTCGAACAGTTCGTATTCCAGTTGGTGGTGTGAGTTACCTTGCAGACGCAATTAAAAAACTTAGAGCTCAAAATCCAAATAATGCTGTTGTTTCAGCGGGTGATTTAATTAGTGCTTCGCCACTCACTTCTTCATTATTTTTAGATGAGCCAACCATTGACGTCATGAATGATATTCAAATTGACTTTAATGCAGTCGGTAACCATGAGTTTGACCGAGGTACAGATGAGTTACGCCGTTTGCAAAATGGTGGATGTCAACAATATACAAGTACAGTACCCTGCCAAATTAATAAAAACTTTAGTGGGGCGAAATTTAATTTCCTTGCAGCTAACGTCGCAATGAAAAACGATGCAAGTAAAACTATTTTTCCAGCTTATAAAGTCAAAATGTATGGCGGAATTCCAGTAGCATTTATTGGTTTAACGCTTAAAGCGACTCCAAGTATTGTTTCTGCAGCCGGCATTAAAGATGTTGAATTTCGTGATGAAGCGGATACGGTCAATGCGCTAATTCCTGAACTACAAAAACAAGGAATTCAGGCAATTGTTGTAGTTGTTCACGAAGGTGCTGCACCAAGTACTAAACTTAATGAAAAAACTTGTGATGGCTTAAGTGGACCTATTTTAGGTATTTTAGATCGCTTAAATCCGGCAGTTGATATTGTTGTTTCAGGGCATACGCATCAATCTTATATTTGTGACTATGCAACTAAAAATCCAGCTAAGCCATTCTTACTGACTTCAGCTGGCCAATACGGCACACTTATTACCGATATTAAGATTGAGCTAGACGGTAAAACTGGCGATATCATTAAAAAAGATGCTAAACAAATTCCGATTCAAAGTGAGGCCTATACTTCAGGCACAATGACCGTAAGCCTTACAGATCTTTATCAAAAATTTAGTAAGACACCAAGTATTGAAGCGATTTTAGATAAATACCGTCAGGCGGTAACAACCATTTCTGGACGCGTAGTTGGAACTTCTACTGCCGTTGTGAGCCGTACTCAAGTCGAAAGTGGTGAAAGTCCGTTAGGTGATATGATTGCCGACGCACAACAAGCCTCTGCTCTTAAAGCAAGCGATCAAGGTTCAGACTTTACACTCATGAACCCAGGTGGTGTACGTGCCGACCTCTTAATTAATAACAATAACCAAATTACTTTTGGTGATATTTTTGCGGTTCAGCCTTTTGGTAACTCTATTGTGACACTGAGTTTAACCGGTAAACAAATTCGAGATGTGCTTGAGCAGCAATGGTCTGGTGGAAATGCAAGTTCTCCTAAAATTTTACAGCCGTCTAAAGAGTTAAGTTATCAATATTCAGCAAACACAACCGTTTCACCACGAGCAAGCAATATTATGGTTGCTGGTTCCCCATTGGTTGATACGAAGGTGTACCGTGTAACGGTAAATAGTTTCTTAGCAGATGGTGGTGACAACTTCACTGTATTAAAAGATGGCCAGAACCGCGTTGGTGGTGGTCAAGATATTGATGCCTTTGAAAGCTATGTTGCTAAAAATTCACCACTCATTATTCCGTCTACAACTCGAATTAAAGTCATCAAATAATTTCATTTAATGAAGTATAAAGGACAGTACGAAGCTGTCCTTTATTTTTATATGAAAATTTAAACGAAATTTTTATTCAGTATAGAGGTTAAGTTCTACACTGCTGATGTCTGTTCCAGTATTTGCAAAAATAATATCTATAACTTCGTGTAATAGTTCCTTCACTTTTTCATGTTCAAAGCTTGAAGTTTCGGCTGTTTTTAAGCAAATCAGATTACAACTCATTTTGTCTTTTCTGAGTTTATAAATACTTTTACTTTTTCCCAAAAACACTCTTTTGACGAGTTTACGATTTTCAAATTCAGATAAAATTCGGTAAATAGTTCCTAGCGTAATTTTATATTCATTTTTAAGTTGTGCATAAATACTATCCGCACTTAAGCCATGTGGGTTCTGATTTAAAATTTCAAAAACCTGTATTCTCGATTTTTTTATCGGTAGTCCATTTAATAATGATTTTGATATTGTCGTCATGTTAATTAACCTGAATGTTTAGAAATATAGGAATTTTTAAAAATTATTTTGTCTATATTTACTTGAAATCATGGGTGTTTTACTAAAAATCTCAAAGCCTATTCCCCTATGAATAAGCTTTGAGTCTAGATTTAGCTTAGAAACTATAAGTCGCTTTTAAGAAGTAATTGCGGCCATAAAGTTTGGTATTAAAGGTTTTGTTTTTATCCTCCAAATCAACATCGGTCAGGTTTTTTACACCATAGTCCAGTGTTAAACGTGGCGTAATAGGAGAAGTAAATGTCACGTCATAGGTGGTATAAGCTGGCAACTCTTTAGTTGCAGAGTACATTTGTTTGCCTACATAACTCACGCCTGCATTTACACGAAAGTCTTGAACTGGTGCCCAGGAAATAGAGCCATTGGCAAGCCATTCTGGTCGTTCGGTTAAGTCTTTACCTGTGGTTTTATTTTTTGCGTCGAGATAAGTTGCGTTTGCCTTAACACCTAAATTGTCAGTGAAATCATATCCACCTGTAAGCTCAACACCTTTGAGTTCTGCGCGACTCACATTGGTCCAGATTTTTCTAAAATCACCTACTAAACGCGGGTCACCATCACTCAAGGTAATTGCTTCAATCAAGTTCTTCACATCGTTTTGGAAAACTGTAACGCCAGCATTCCAGTTTGGACGGGTCACAATTAAGGATGCTTCATAGTTTGTACTTTCTTCGGGTGCTAGGTTTGGATTACCTCGAATGTGACAACTACCTCCACATGAAATCATCGAGTAGTTAATGTCTAACTGAGCAGGAGCCGGAACTTTATAAGCTTGTCCCACGCCACCTTTAAGTATGACTCCTTCAGCGAGTTGATATGCTAAATAGGCTTTACCTGTGGTTTTACCATCAAAGTCATCAAAATCGTCATAACGACCACCTAATGTTAAGGTAAGTGCGTCATTAATATGGGTATCGTTTTGAACAAATATACCGTAGCTCTTTTGCTGATTCTTTCCAGTGCCGATATAACTTACGACATCTGTAATTTTCTGATCTTTATAATCAAAACCACTGGTCGTATTATTCATGAGCCAGTCAAAGTTGGCAAAAGCACGGCCAATTAAATTTTCTTGTTTATAGTGACGGCTTTGAGGCGCATCGTATTCACTGTCATAGTCATAAATTTTGGCGGTTTCTTTACCGATATAAGCTTCTGTTTTACCCCAAGCCCATTTACCACGGTGAGCAATCCCCACATTGGTACGTTTCATTTCTGATTCTTGAATGGAGGTAGCTGCATCTTGAGTTAGCGGGCGTTTATCGTTGTTATAGCCCAAATCTAGATCTAAGGTTTGCTGGTCATTAATATTCCAGCTTAAAGTACCATTTACGTTTTTGGTGTCTTTTTCTACAAAATATGCACCATCTGGATCTGGCTGGCCCTTTCTATACCATGCATCGCGGTTATAAGCATCACCTGCCAGAGTGAAACTTAAATTATCGGTTAAACCACCGTATAGATTAAACCCGTAACGGTACTGGTTTTTACCATCACCACGGTCTGCTCGGTTATATTGACCAAAAATAGAACCGTGTAATTGTCCATCTTCTGCTTTTTTGGTAATAATGTTAATAACACCGCCCATCGCATCTGCACCATAGAGAGATGACATTGGCCCACGAATCACCTCAACACGCTCAATACTATTTAAAGGAATCGCACTCCAGTCAAAGTCATTGCCTCGCCACATGGCGCCATTAGATGACATGCGTTTACCGTTTAAAAGAATTAAGGTGTAGTTCCCTGAGGTATTCAGCATTCCCCGTATAACGATTTTATCTTGACCACTGTTATAGTTATAAACCCCAGCTTGTTTTTGTAAAACATCGGCAAGGCTGAGTGCCGCGCTACGTTCAATATCTTCACTTGTGATTACACTAATCGATGCAGGTGCTTTATCTACATCTTGTTCTTTTAAAGCAGCAGAAACCACAATAGTTTTAAGTTTTTGAACAGGTTCATTTGTGCCTTGTTGGTCAATATCGGTATTTGCTTGGACTGCAAATGGAAGCAGTGTTGAGAGGGCGACCACCAGCGCCTTTTTTGTTAACGTCATTTCTCGGTCCTTATATTTTATAACGATTACCATATGATAATTGTTATCATTTATGATGTGCCGAGCATGATAGCCCCATGACTTTTATTGTTCAAGATAAAAGTAATTATTATTTATATAATGATAATCATTATTGTTTGTTTGGTTTAAAAAAGTTAATATTGCAATTTGGTGTGCCTAAAAACCTATTGAAAACAAGCTTAAAGTAGACATAACAATGCTCTCTCGATTTTTTATTTATCACCCTATTTTTGTATCTGTCATTGCCATCACTATTCTTATTTTTGGTTTTTTTTCTATTCGTGCAATGCCGGTTGAGCGTTATCCAAACCTAGCTCCTCCAAGTGTCACAGTGATTGCTAATTACCGAGGTGCGTCTGCTGAAACTGTTGAAGAAAGCGTAACTCAGATTTTAGAACAACAAATTAAAGGACTAGATAACTTACTTTATTTCACATCAAATAGTGAATCGTCAGGAACGACCAGTATTGATATTCATTTTAAAATTGGTACAGATATCGATAAGGCACAATTACAAGTACAAAATCGCATTAACAGTGCATTAAACCGTCTACCTGAACAGGTCCAACGACAAGGGGTAAATATTTGGAAAACCACAGGTGATATGCTGTTAATTGTGGGGCTATACGATGAAACAGGAAAAGCCAGCAATATCGAATTATCGGACTATATGGTCAATCACTTTGAACAACCACTCTCACAATTGCAAGGAATTGGTGAAGTGGATGTGTTTGGTTCAAGTTATGCAATGCGTATTTGGTTAAATCCAAATCAACTTAGAAATTATCAACTTATGCCGAGTGATGTTGAACAGGCACTTGAAGATTACAATACTCAAATAGCTGCTGGCTCAATTGGTGCTATGCCTTCTGCTTCTGATCAGAATATTTATGCCAAAGTTACTGCTGGTTCTCGATTAAAAACAGTCGATGATTTTAAATCGGTTGTCGTTAAAGCTAATGTAGATGGCAGTCTGGTTTATTTAAAAGATGTGGCGAGAGTTGAATTAGGCGCCGAAAACTATGAAAGTATCAATACGCTAAACGGCTACCCTTCCGCTGGTTTAGGTATTTCACTCAGTCCTGATGCGAACGCGATTGAAACCTCTGGTCTAATTAAAGCAAAAATTGAACAGCTCAAGCAGCATCTACCTACTGGATATAAAATTGTTTATCCACGTGACAATACACCGTTTATTGAAGAGTCCATTAAACAAGTCATCATTACTCTGCTTGAAGCTGTGGTGTTGGTCGTCATTGTCATGTATCTCTTTTTACAAAATTGGCGCGCTACACTTATTCCAACCATTACTGTACCTATTGTGATTTGCGGTACCTTTGTTGTGTTGTATTTGACTGGTATGAGTATTAACACTCTTACCCTGTTTGCACTGGTTTTAGCGATTGGATTATTAGTCGATGACACGATTGTAGTGGTTGAAAATGTTGAACGGCTTATGCATGAACAACATTTAAGTGTTCGGGATGCATGCTTAGCATCGATGCAGGAAATTACTGGTGCATTGATTGGTATTACCTTGGTACTAACCGCCGTATTTATCCCGATGGCTTTTTTTAGTGGTTCAACGGGTATGATTTACCGCCAGTTTTCAATTACCCTAGCGGCTGCGATGTTGTTATCTTTATTGGTAGCCATGTTTATTACGCCAGCTTTGTGTGCTGTCTTACTAAAAAAACAAACTCAAAAACCTAAATGGGGACAAAAACTTGAGACTTTGCTTGAAAAAGTTAAAGTTGGTTTTAGTTTTTTAGCAACAAGTTTAATCAAATTTAAAGCACTTTCATGTCTTGTCGTGTTGGCTTTAGTTGCTGTTTTAATTGTGATTTATCGTAGTTTGCCGACGAGCTTTATTCCAAATGAAGATCAAGGTTTGTTGGCTGTGCCTTATAGTTTGCATAACAGTGCTTCTATGAGCCAAACACAAGAAGTAGGTAAACTGGTCAATAACTATTTCTTTGAACATGAAGCTAAAAATATTAATACCGTACTAGTAGTTAATGGACAAAACTTTTCAGGAAGTGGTCCAAATTTAGGCATGGCCTTTGTTTCCTTAAAGCATTGGAATGAACGTAAAGGTGAAGCTAATACTGCAAGTGCTATTCGTGAACGTGCGCAAAATTACTTGCAAAAAAACTTACCAGCTAAAGTTATGGTGGGTATGCCTGCAAGTGTTTCTGGTTTGGGCCAATCTGATGCTCTAGAACTTTGGCTCAGAGATGTAAATGGTCAAGGACGCAATGAACTCATTAAACAATATAAAGCTTTAGAAAATGAATCTCGCAATTATCCTGCTTTTGAAAATTTAAGCCCGCTTGTAAGTGAGAATAAGGCTGAGGTTTTCATTCAGCTCGATCAGAATAAAGCCAAAATATTAGGGATTGATCAACAAGCGATTCGCTCAACCCTATCAACTGCTTGGGGTGGAAACTATGTGGGTGATTTTGTTGAAAGAGGCAAAATTAAACGAATTATTATGCAAGGTGATGCTGAATTTCGTTCTAAACCTGAAGATTTAGCTTATTGGCACGTCCGTAATAATACAGGTGGAATGCTTTCTCTTGCACATTTTGGTCGAAGCGAATGGATTGGTGGCCCAGAGACCTTAACGCGATTTATGGGGCTTGCTGCCATACAACTTGAAGCAAATGTCAGTTCTGGCTTTAGTTCAGGTCAGGCGATGCAACAGTTAAGTGATATGGTGAGCAAACAGTCTGGTGTAGATGTCGCATGGAGTGGCCTCTCTTTACAAGAGCAGCAATCGAGCCAACAAGCCTTATTTTTATACATTATCTCTATTTTATTTATTTTTTTATGTTTAGCCGCTTTATATGAAAGCTGGAAAGTACCTCTTATTATTTTACTAGGACTTCCACTAGGAATTACTGGAACTCTTGTATTTGCTCAAATCTTTAGCTTACCAAACGATGTGTATTTCCAAATCGCGTTACTAACGGGTATTGGTTTGTCTTGTAAAAATGCGATTTTAATTGTGGAGTTCGCAACTAAAGCCATAAAACAAGGTAAAGGCTATGTTACTGCTGCGTGTGAGGCTTTAGCTTTACGCTTACGTCCAATTTTAATGACGTCTTTAGCTTTTGGTGCAGGTGTTATTCCCCTTGTCGTTGCTACAGGTGCTGGTGCCGTGAGTCGCCATGAAATTGGTATGAGTGTATTTGGCAGTGTAGTTATAGGAACTTTACTGGTGCCTGTATTTACGGTCTTTTTCTTTGTTTTGGTACATAGTTTACCGGTTTTAAAATGGTCGCTTGGCCGTGTATTTAGATATAGAAAAGACCATTCATCTTTATAAAATAAAAAAAGCAGATCAATGATCTGCTTTTTTTATCATTTGAATTTAAGCGACTAGTTTCTCAATCCATACTTCTAATGTAGGTTGTTCTGCCAAATCTTCAAAGCTTACCTGAGCACCATAAGCCTGCCATTTACCCACTAAAGTCATTAAGCGAACTGAATCAAGCCCAAGCATGAGTAAATCATCATTTAACTGAATGTCTGAAGCTGGAATTTGTAATTGTTCACTTACCGCGAGAACAATTCCTTCTGGGGTTAATGGCGAGGTTGCTTGTTCGAGTTCCCAAGCACGAGTCACTTGTTGAGTTGTCATCACCTGAGCACAACGTGTACTCGCATATTTTAATGCCATATCGTGCTCTTCGCGACTAAAGTCAGCGAGTGCATCTCCACATAAAAATGGTTGTATGTTTAGCATAAATGCTTCTGCGGCACTCATGAGACAGCCAATATGGGCATAAACACCACAAATAATAAGTTGATCACGGCCCGACTCACGCATGAGTTGTTCAAGTGGGGAAAACTTAAATGCGCTATAACGCCATTTTGTTAAAACAGTATCATTTTTCTGAGGCGAGATTTCCGGCAAAATCTGAGTAATATACGGATCATCTTTTAACCCGGTTCCCCAAAAATCGGTCAATAGTTGACGGTGTTCAGGCGTCTGATTACCGGGCTGTGCAGTATAAACCACTGGAATATTAAATTTACGTGCGGTTTTAATCAGTTCTTTGGTATTTCTAATGAGCTCTGGAATAGGTGCTTGAGTTTGGTCATAAAAATCTAAAAAATACTGCTGCATGTCATGGACCAGTAACACGGCGCGATTGGTATGTAACTGCCAATGGGTTTTATTGGGCGTAAACTCATGGGCTTGAGGCATACTGTAGCTAGCAATTTTGGGAATACTCATTAAATTTTCCTTTTTTATCTTTAGGCAAGAACATTGGTTTTAGTTTCAAGTTGTTGACGTAATCTTTTTTTGTTGATTTTTCCAAAAGCTGTATATGGAAACTGCTCGATAAATTCGACACGATCAGGAATTTTGTAGGTAGCAAGCCCATAGTCTTTCAGATGTTGTCGAACTGACATCGCAAGGCGAATTGGACTTGGATCATCAGGTTGTGATTGCCATGCCACGAAAGCACAACTTTTTTCACCCATAACTTCATCGGGCATAGCAACCAGCGCTGCCAAGCGGATTTGTGGATGAGTTAATAACGCTTGTTCCACTTCTTCAGTCGCAATTTTTTCACCAGCACGATTAATTTGTTCTTTTGAACGCCCTTCCACAACAATGCAGCCATCTTCACGGATACGGACTAAATCGCCTGTGCGATAAAAACCGTCTGGTGTAAAAGAACGAGCATTATGCTCCGGTGCTTGGTAATAGCCGCGAATGGTATAGGGGCCACGAGTGAGCAAATGCCCTACCTGTCCAGCTTCTACGGGTTGGTCATGATCATCTAGTACTAAAATTTCGTCATCTGGCGAGATTTTTAAACCTTGGGTATGAATAATTTGTTCTTTTGACATGCCAAAACGGGTGTAGTTCACAAGCCCTTCAGCCATTCCAAAGACTTGTTGCAAACTAACCTTAAACTCATCAATTAAACGTAAGGCAGCAGCATCGGGTAAGCGTGCTCCACCGACTTGCAAGCAACGTAGAGTTGATAATATTGAATCTTGATCTTTGGCTGCTTTATCCATCCACGGTCGAACCAAGGCAGGAACCAAACAAGCATCTGTCACACCGTGTTTTTTAATAAGTGGGAATGCAGTTTCAGGGCTTGGATCTGTACCTAAAACCACCGCGCCGCCAGCATAAAAAATGCCTAAAGAACCAGCCGAGCTCATTGAAAAGTTATGTGCCGCAGGTAAAACCATCAATAAACGTGAAGTCTGATTGAGTTCGCAAATTTTGGCACTTTCACGCACACTGTATAGATAATCATCATGAGTACGTGGAATCAGTTTTGGAACACCTGTGCTACCCCCCGAAAGCTGTAAAAAAGCCACTTGATCTGCTGTAGTTGGCGAGATTGCTTCCGCTAGAATTTCTGTTTCTTTTAATAGATTTTCGATAGCAACAAAATTGCCAGCATCTCCAAGTACAAATACATACTCTAAGCAAGCTGCTGTTTGCTGAAGCTTTCCGGCAAGCTCTCGGTAGTCAAATTTTTGTGCACCAAAATCAGAACAGAAATAAGCTTTTGCTTGCGTTTGTTTAAAAAAGCTACTGAGTTCAGCATATCGATGGGCAGGCAATGACATGATAGGTAAAGCACCTAATCGAATCAGGGCGAAAAATAGAACATAGAACTGATAGTGGTTTGGCATTTGTACGACGGCTTTATCACCCGCGCGTAAGCCATATTGATATAAATGGCTTGCACAACAGTCAACTAAGTTGTCAAATTTTTCATAGCTAACAGCTTTATCTCCATCATAAATTGCAATATTTTTCGCATACTTTTGAGCACTTTCCCGTAAAAAGTCACTCAGATTTTGCCCAATCCAATAGCCTTTTTTACGGTAAGCCATGGCAAATTCTTCTGGATATGGTACAGCGCCCTCTAAATACTTTATTGTTGTCATCTGTATATTCCTTATCGTGGTAATTGGTCTGGTGAAATGTGCAGGCCATCAAGTACAGTACGGAACTTTGCAGCAGTTTCAGCATGTTCAGCTTGTGGACGTGAGGCTTCCACAATTCCTGCACCGGCAAATAAACGGGCAATATTTTGATAAATACGAGCACAGCGCACGGTCACAGACCATTCACCATTACCTTCGGCATCGGCCCAACCCATGGTTCCGGCGAATAGTTCACGGTTAAATGGTTCAAGTTGCTGAATCAAATTTTTTGCTACGGAACTTGGCTCACCACAAATTGCAGGTGTTGGATGTAGACGTTCAATTAAGTCAAAAACATGAGTATCGGCTTGCTTAAGCTCGCCCGTAATGTGTGAGGCCAAGTGCCAAAGACGTTTGGTGCGAATAAGTGAAGGTTGTTTGGGCACATGTAGTTGCTTGCAGAAAGGAGTGAGTTCATCGGCAATCATTTCGATGACAAGAGCATGCTCATGTTGATCTTTTTGTGAAGCCAGTAAAGCTCTTGCATTATTTTGGTCAACAATTGGGTCATCATCGCGTGCTAATGTGCCCGCAACAGGTTTACTCCAGATTTTATTATTTTGCTTTGCAATTAATAGTTCAGGACTTGCACCAACAAACCAACCTTCGCTTTGAGGGTGTCTTGCGACTGCATAGTTATATCCTTCAGGATTATGCTTGGCCAAGTTATAAAATACATCTGAGACTGGAAGATTCTCTTCAAATTCAAGTTGTAAAATACGTGCAAGTACTGCTTTATCTAGCTTTTGTGCCCGCATTTGTTGTACTAAATATTCAACCTGTTGTTTATAGTGTTCACCTGAAGGTAAATAATCGGCCTGCTTTAAGATTAAGTCATCAAGATTAATATCAGTTTGTGAAAATAAAGCTTTCTGGTAAACCTTGGCATCTAGCATTAGCATTAAATTGACATCTGCCGATGAACTAAATGGCAACCCACCCATAACCTTGGCATCGCTATAACCATCTGCAATTGCTTGTTGTAATTGTAGACGGGCTTCGTTTAGCCACTCTTTTAGCTGAGTGTCTTTTGTAACCTCAATATCTTTAAGTTTTTGATGACTCGATATGATGTATTCAGGAGTCGTAAATATAAAACCAGCGTTATCAGTGCAATTTAAAACTTCTTTTGCGAGTGTAATTCTGCTTTCAGTAAAATTTTCTCGTTGGATAAAATACGGATGCTGTACCGACATCTCGCAACTCCTTATAAAATTATTTTGTTGTGATGAATTAATATTTAAACGCCTAATGTGGCTCCCCCATCGACCACAATTTCTTGCATAGTAATTTGTGCTGCTTGGTCTGAAAGTAAAAAGCTAACGGTATTAGCGATATCTTCAGGCTGGGCAAGTTTTCTAAGTGGAATGCCAGTGCGGTACTGGTTTAAGTCGCCATCAATAACAGCAGGTGGAGGCGAATTGTCTGTCCAAAGCTGTTGTTGCATTTGCGTTAAAGTAGAACCTGGCGAAACGATATTGAGTCTGACTTGATGAGGTGCGATTTCAAGTGCAAGATTACGGCAGTAATGACTCAGTGCCGCTTTACTCGTTGCATACATGCCGAGCTGCATACGTGGCATACGTGCACTATTTGAGCTAATAGTGACAATACTTCCCTGTTTTTTTTCACAAAAGTGCTTGGCAAGTTGTTGACTAATTGCGATGGGTGCCATGACATTCACCGCAAAAAGTGTTTGCCAATCTTCCGGTTTTGCTTCAAGCATAGAACGCATAATTAATACGCCCGCTGCATTTACTAATCCTGTAATGTTGTGCTTTTCCAAAAGCTCTGCAATTAAATTTTGAGTAGTTTGTTGCTGTGTAATGTCTTGTGAAATTCCTTGCCAACGTGATATTTCATGGTTTTCTAGCTTTTGAATGATTTCCCATTGTTCTGGGTTTTCCTGTTGATCAATACCAATCACTTGATGCCCTTGCTGCAATAATTTTTTTGCAATAGCAGCTCCAATACCTCTTGCAGCACCTGTGACCACGATGGTAGAGCTCATATTTAACTCCTATTTGAAGCGATATTAAATTGCGCAACATAATTGCAAATAATTATCATTATTATCAAGTGCAATAAATATCAAACATATGATTACAATCTAAATCCAGCTATTTATTAACCATAATTTTAAATTAAGTTATTGTTTTTAATTAATATTATAAAAATAAGCATTTCTTTATTGATTATAATGATAATTGTTTTCATTTACTAATGAGAATCATTTTGATAATTTGACCGCGCTTTCTTGTCAAGATGGACTCAAAATGAAGCCATTTTCTCATCCTTTACATCCCCTATTTCAACAACTCAATGTTGGGAGTGAACTCTGGTGGAATACCATTAAAAAAGTAGGTAGCCCACTCGTTAACCTACAAAAAAATAAAGCGCTATGTACCTTTGTTTGGCGTAGTGCTGAGTCTAAAGAAAGTATTGGTGTTTACATCGATATCTATTCACAGAGCCCTTCTATCTATGAAAAGTGGAATCGTTTTAGCCATATAGCTGGAACGGATGTGTACTTTTTTGAAATAGAACTTCCTCTAGACTGGTCTGGGAGTTACGTTCTAGTTGTCACGAAAGATGAAGCTCCAAACTCAACCTGTACTACTACTCGACGTCAGTGGTGGCAAACACAACTAAAGGAAAACGCTCAAATTGATCCTTTAAGCCACCAAGCAGTTTATACAGGACATTTAGCGCGTTATATCAATCAGATTCAACTCAAAAACACAAAATCTTTAATAGACGATTGCCGAATTACAAAGACATTTAAATGGTCAAGTCGCTTATGCCAACAAGATTACTTGGTTGATATTTTTATTAGTGGTGAATTAACAGAAGAAAATCTGCCATTAATTATTTTGCTTGATGGCCAAATCTGGAGTCGAGAGCTTTCTCTTCTTCCTGAAATTCAACATTTAACTGTTTCATCTAAGATTCGACCAGCAGTTTATGTTTTTGTTCATAGTTTAAATAGCCAACAACGTCAGCGAGATTACGGATGTCATGATCTGTTTTGTCAGGCACTTTTAAATGAGTTAATTGAACAACTTATTCAAAAATACACCTTTATTTCACATCAAAATATCACATTGTGTGGGCAAAGCCTAGGCGGGTTATGTGCACTTTATAGCGCTCTGCTTTATCCAGATATTTTTCAGCGGCTAATTTTGCAATCCGGATCGTATTGGTGGTCGGATTTTTCAAAAAGTGCTTTAGCCAAAGAACACATAGGTAACCTTTTAGAATTCGTTAAAAAATCTCCAAATGCTTTATCTCAAAAAGCACAGATTTATATCAGTGCAGGCATCTATGAAACCGATATGCAAGAAGATGCACTTCAACTTTACCAACAATTGCAAGCATTTAATGACGTGAGTTTCCAATGTTTTGCAGGAGGCCATGATCCTGTGAACTGGCGCCCAGACTTACTTAAAGCATTGCAAGTTTTTCTTTCACTATAACCATTTGTTTCATCAAGGATAACAATACTATGAGTAACTTACAGGAAAATTATATCAATCCATTTGATAACGAAAGTTTGTCTTTTCAAGTTCTAAAAAATCAGCAAGGTGAATTTAGTTTATGGCCTGCGCAGCATCCCGTTCCGTCTGGATGGGATGTGCAGTATGGTCCTGACACACGGTCTTCATGCATTGCTTATGTAGAAAAGCATTGGTTAACCATTAATCCTTTTCAGCAAGCGTAATGGAGAGCAGCTATGAATCAAGCATTACATAATGAGTTTACCCAAGATCTTTCTGGTCCAACACGTTTTGAGCTGGCTTCTACACAATTGGGGATATTTCTAGCCGACCATTTAAGTTCTATTAACGATCTATATACCATTGCACACTGTCTTGAACTGCCTAAATCAGTTGATCTTTCATTATTTAAACAAGCCATTCAAATCGGTTTAAATGAGGCTGATACCGTTATTGCTTCATATTCATCTGACCCGTCAAAACCTTTTATTGAGCTTAATCATCAGGTCCAAATACAAATAGAGGAGTTTGATTTTTGTCATTTAACACCTAAAAAAGCTCAGCAACGCCTATGGGATTGGATGCCAACCGATCGGTTATGCGCAAAATCACTCAAAGAAACCGATAATCACTTATATCGTCAAGTGTTATTTATTACTCATAATAAAGTGTATTGGTATCAGCGTTATCATCACATCATGCTGGATGGCTTTAGTATGATTAACCTGACAAAACGTATTGTTGATTTGTACCAGCACTTGCAAGCAGGAAAAGCTCTTAACCCTTCGCCTTTTATTGATGTTCAACAGGTTATTCATGAACGTCAAGCTTATGAAAATAGTCATCAATTTAAGCAAGATCAAAATTTCTGGAAGACATATTGCCAAGATTTACCAAGTCCTGTCACTTTAAGTACGCATCATTTAGCATCAAAAACTACTGCACAATTTGTTAAACATCATCTTCGTTTTTCTTCAGGAATTTTAGCCCTGATACAACAGATTGCTTCAAATCTCAAAGTTGGTTTGAATGACATGATGATGTCATTGTCATTACAATATATTAACAAAATGACCGACAAAGCAGAATTGGTTGTCGGTATTCCATTTATGCGCCGTTTAGGTTCAAAAGCAATTCGCTCGACTTTACCCGCGGTAAATGTCTTACCGGTAAAGTTCAGTGTGAGTGAAAAAGACAGTTGGGCGAGCTTAGCGCTGCATGTGCAGGCACAATTGCAACAGATACGTCCACATCAGAAATATGATGCTGAACAAATTTTAAGAGATTTAAATAGTATCGACATTCATGAACGAATGTATGGCCCTATTTTAAACTATAAAGCTTTTGACCAAGATCTGGTGTTGGATGGTGAAAAAGTTAAAACACACCACATTTCTACAGGTCCAATTGATGATTTTGAGTTTTCTTTTATTGTTCAAGATCAAGAACTCATTATAGAACTGCGTGCAGATGCAGAGCGCTATACACAAGATGAGCTCTTTATGCATGGGCAACGTTTAACTCTATTGCTTGAACAAGCGCTGATTCAACCAGAACAACAATGGAATAGTTTTAATATTACCCCACAGCAGGAACTTGCTGCCCTGACTCAAAGTGGTATTGGTCCGCGTATTAGTCATCCTGAACAATATAATAATGTTCTAGATATTTTTTATGAACAAGTTAAAAAGTATCCCGAACGTACGGCAATCGTGAGTGGCGAACGTCCAAATCTTGAGCATCTTAGTTTTGCTGAGCTTGCAGTACGCGTGAATCAATTGACTCGTTTTTTACAAGAAAATGGTGCTAAAAAGCAAAAGGTTATTGCTGGGGCTATTCCTCGTTCGATTGACTCAGTTGTGGTGATGTTATCTGTACTAAACTCTGGTGCGAGTTTTTTGCCTCTAGATTTAGATTATCCAATCGATCGTATGCAAATGATGTGTGAAGATGCCAACCCATTATTTGTATTAACCACTCAAGAACTTGCACAAAAGCTACCGCAAAATATTCCGCAGTTATATCTTGATCATGAAGATGTTCAAATACAAATCCGAAAGCAAGATGCGAGTGATATTCCTGCCGAAAATCGTAAATTTAATTTCCAAGACGTCGCTTATGTAATTTTTACCTCGGGAAGTACGGGCCGTCCTAAAGGTGTAATGAATACACATGGTTCTTTACTTAACCTTATTTTAACACATAAACCAACTATTTATTGGCCTGTATTAGAAGCTGTAAATCAGCGTTTCCCTAACCGTCCACTACGTGCAGCGCATACACACTCTTTCTCGTTTGACTCATCTTGGTTGCAAGTTTTCTGGATGTTATGGGGCCAAGAGCTACATATTTTTGATGAAAATATGCGGCGTGATGCATTTGGTTTAGTGCAAGAGATTCAGCAACGACAAATCGATACACTTGATTTACCGCCATCTTTTTGTGCGCAAATGATGACGAATGGTTTATTTACTGAAAACCAGCATCAACCAACGCTTATTTTAATTGGTGGTGAAGCTGCACCGTTAGCTTTATGGCAACAACTTAATGCTCAGCCTGAACTTTTTGCTCATAACTTATATGGCCCAACGGAATATACGGTTGATACTTTCCGAGCAGAATTAAAACAGACAGCTCGTCCTGTTATCGGTAACCCTATTGGTAATACACAAGCCTATGTACTCGATCGTCATTTACAACGATGCCCGACTGGCGTTATTGGTGAGCTTTATATTTCTGGTTTTGGGATTGCCAACGGTTATTTAGGTCGCGCGGACTTAAGTGCTGCCCGCTTTGTAGCAAATCCATTTGAACATGGACAGCGTATGTACCGTACAGGTGATTTAGTTCGCTGGAATAGCGTGGGTAAACTTGAATTTATGGGACGCTGTGATGACCAGATTAAAATTCGTGGTTATCGTGTGGAGATTGGTGAAGTTGAAAATGCGCTTTCGATTTTAGCCAATGTTGAAAGTGCTGTCGTGATTGCAGAACCGATTAATAATAGTCATCGTTTACTCGGTTATTGTGTAGTCAAAAACATTGAACTTGATGAAAAAACCAGTGAGCAATTAAGTCAGCAATATCTAAGTCAGTTACGTCAAAACTTACCTGAGTACATGGTGCCTTCTGCCCTAACGGTTATGTCCGAATTTCCACGAAATGTAAGCGGCAAAGTCGATAAAAAGGCGCTACCACGTCCTCAAATTCGTGCCCATAGCCGAATGCCCGAAACACCTGAACAGCAACTTCTATGTCAAATTATTGCATCTGTTCTTAAGCTTGATGCTATTGGAATTGATGACGACTTCTTTATGACAGGTGGTGATAGTATTTCTGCGATTATGCTTTGTACTCAATTGCGCCAACGTGGGTACGGCTTAAGACCAAGTGATGTATTCCAATTTAAAACAGTCGCCGCTATAGCACAGCAACTCACCCGACTAGATGAGCAACAAGCAGCCATTTCAAAACCGTTATTTTCAGCTGAACTAGAACAAAAGGTTCAAGAAAAATATGGTAAAAACAGCACCATTTTACCTTTGCTTCCTTTGCAAAAAGGCATGCTGTTCTTGTCTCAAGTTGAAAAACAATCGAATTATAATGCTTTTACTCGTCTTAGCTTAAATGGAGACATTGATCCGGTACGTTTGCAGCAAGCGTTGATTACTGTATTAAAACGTCATCCTCAACTAGGTGGACATTTTGATAGCGAATTAGCTGAAGAACCTGTTTTTATTTATTCATTACACCCTACTCAAGCTTGGCCAGTTCAGTTTTGTTCAGTCACTCCCGATCTGCTTGAGCAAAGCATTCAAGAAGTCTTACAGCAGCCGATTCACCTTGACCAACCTTATGGCCTGATTCGGGCGACTTTAATTCAACATGCTCCTGAACAGTCAGAACTATTGATTATGGTGCATCATCTGTTAACAGATGGCTGGTCAACTCCACTATTTTTACATGATTTTATTAAGGCCTATCAGCAAGTTAACCAGCCATTGCCTGCACTTGAACATAGTTATGAAAAGGTCATTAAAGCCTTATCTGTACGTGACCATGAAATATCAAAAGTGATATGGCAACGTGATTTAGCTGATTTGCAGCCACTTATTTTATTTAATCAACCACAGAAAGCTGTACAGGAAACTTCATATCGTTTAAGTGCTGAGTTGGGTGCAAAACTTCAGCACAAATTACGCCAGCAAGGCATCACGCTTAATGTCTTCATGCAAATGATTTGGGCAATAACCTTAAATATTTATGCTCATCGTGAAGATATTGTATTTGGTACACCTGTTTCTGGGCGTTCAGCACCTATTAATGGTTTAGAACAGCAAATCGGATTATTTTTAAATACAATTCCAGTGCGTGTGAAGCTCAACATGCAGCAATCACTTTGGGAACAATTACCTCATTTACAGCAATTGCATGTTGAGCATTTAGAACATGATGGTTTAGGCCTACACGGTATTCAACAGTTAATAGCTCAAGGCAATCTTTTTGATAGTTTGCTAGTTGTAGAAAACTACCCAGATAGCCAATATTTACAGCAAAAACTTGGTAATGCTGCAATTTCAAAGCTCACAAATCGCGGTTATAGTCACTATCCACTTGCGTTACTGGTCATCCCTGATCATCAAATTGAGCTGTTGCTCGAACAGCGTGGTGTAATTGATCAGCCTGAGCATTTTCTTGAGCGAATGGTTCAATTAATTGAAATCGCATTAAATGAACCGGAGACTTGTCTAGGTCACTATTGCTTACAACTTGCTGGGGAGCGTGATTTAATCCAGAAAGTTAATCAAACTCAACATGAAGTTCCTCCAACAACCTTACAGCAATTACTCAGAGAACAAGCTCGAAATACTCCCGACAAAACAGCGTTATGTGATGAACATCATCAGCTCAGTTTTAGTGACGTACGTTTTCAAGTTTGTGCTTTAGCTCAGCAATTACAAAAAATGGGCGTGCAGGCTGGAGACATAGTTGCCGTTGCCCTGCCAAGATCAATCAAACTCAGTATTGCTATTTTAGCGGTGATTGAAGCAGGTGCAGCTTATTTACCTATTGATTTACAACATCCGTCTGAGCGCATCAAATTTATGTTGCAGGATGCCAAATCTAAACTTGTGATTGGTGAACAAAAAGATCTAGCTGCTATTGCCCATCCATCAATAGCTACCTTTGCTTTTAATGATTTATTTGATGAAACAAAGGTTGATTTAAGTAGTTATAAAACGACAGTTATTACCCCACAACATCCAGCATATTTAATCTATACATCGGGTACAACAGGCCAACCCAAAGGTGTCATGGTTTCTCACCACGCCATTGTGAACCGTATTTTATGGATGCAATCAGAATATCCACTGTCAGCCAACGATACGATTTTGCAAAAAACGCCATGCACTTTTGATGTCTCTGTATGGGAATTTTTCTGGTCGTACTTAGTAGGTGCACGATTGGTTATGGCACCTGTAGATGCACACCGTGATCCATTGGCATTATTAAGCCTTATTCAAAAATATCAGATAACGACATTACATTTTGTACCTTCAATGCTGGCTGTTTTTGAAAATGCTGCCACCGAAATTTTGTCATCTGCTCAGCTCCAAAGTTTGCCAATCCGCCGAGTATTCTGTAGTGGTGAGGCATTACCAACGGCTTTAGCAAAATCATTTACCGAGCACTTTAGCTGTGAGTTGCATAACTTATATGGCCCAACAGAAGCTGCGGTAGATGTGAGTTATATGGATGCAACACTGGGATTACACCCAGAAGAAAGTAGCGTTGCAATTGGCTATCCAGTCTGGAATACCCAGCTTTATATCTTGGATCAATACTTACGCCCTGTTCCTGTTGGAGTAGATGGTGAGCTTTATCTGGCAGGCCACCAACTGGCTATGGGTTATTTACATCGAGCGGACTTAACAGCAACACGTTTTGTGGCAAACCCATTTGCAGCAGGTCAACGCATGTACCGCACTGGTGATATTGCCCGTTGGCATGCAGACGGCAGTATTCAATATGTGGGCCGTGCTGACGACCAGTTAAAAATACGTGGGCAGCGTATTGAACTGGGTGAAATTGAACAGCAATTGTGCTTAATCAGCAGCCTTGATGTAGTTGTACATCCTATTTCTTCTGAACAAAATAAAGCTGATGTTCAGTTGGTTGCTTACTTGCAAACAACAGCACCTGTGGATATTGAGAAGTTAAAGAAACAATTAGCGAAACAGCTTCCAGCTTATATGGTGCCTACACACTATGTGCTAGTTGAGAAATTCCCATTAAGTCATAATGGGAAGCTAGATCGTAAAGCACTGCCGCAACCAAAAATTAATCCTACAAATACAGAAAAACAGTACGCCACCACTGCTTTTGAACACGAACTGACACGTATTTTCCAGCAAGTTTTAAATACGGATCAAAATATTGGTGTGAATGAAGATTTCTTTGCCCTTGGTGGACATTCTATTTTAGTAATGAAGCTTGCAATTGAAATCCGAAAGGTATTTAAGCGGACCATTCCAATAGGTCAGTTGATGAGTCATGTCACAATTCAACGTTTGGCGGCTTTACTTCTTACACAAGAACGTTTGGCAGAAGTCGAACAAACTGGCATGCAACCCATTTTACCGATCCGTTCTGGCTCTGCGCATCCATTGTTCTGTTTTTACCCAGGTTCTGGTTCCGCATGGCAATATACGGTATTGAACCGTTATCTACATCCTGATTTACCAATTATTGGGTTGCAGTCACCTCGCCCAGATGGCTTATTGGCAAATAGTACAGATATGGATGAGCTGGTTGAAAAACAACTTGAGATTATTCGCAAGCAACAACCAACAGGCCCATATACTTTATTAGGTTATTCACTTGGCGGTACGGTGGCTTATGCGGTTGCAGCGAAGTTAATTGAACAAGGTGAAAAAGTTGATTATCTCGGCTTATTAGACACTTACCCTGCTGAAATTCATCAGTGGTTAGATTTGTCAGTAGAGGAAATGAATGCTGAAGCTGAACAAGAGCAGCTTCAATTCTTTAATGATATTTTAGCCGATGCAGATACGGCATTAAGTGAAGAAACACGGCGTTTACAAGAGGATATTTTCGCAAACTATCGCGATGCCGTCCGTTTATTAAAACCTTATAAAATGCCACATTTTGATGGTGAACTACATTTAGTTGTCGCTGAAAAAGACTTGCTACCCTATATCCAACCAGAACAACAATGGTCACCCTTAGTTAAAAAACTCAATATTGTTCGACTAAGCGAAGCAGACCATACTGATATATTGTCACCGCAGCAGCTTGAAACACTTGGCCCGATTTTAAACCGCATGATCTGTCAGGCACGCGGTTTAGAGGAGCACACGCCATGAGCTTCAAATCTATATTGACCGATTTTACTCTTTTAAAACGTAATGCTCATTTCCGACATGTATTTATTGCCCGCACATTGTCATTGTTAACCATTGGCATGTTGGTCGTGGCTATTCCAAAACAAGTCTATGAAATTACGGGTAGTTCGTTAAATGTTGCAGTTGCTATGGCTTTTGAAGGCATCGCCATGTTTATTGGTATATTACTTGGTGGCTTACTTTCAGACCGCAAAGATCGAAAATGGCTGATTCTATTAGCACGTGGTGTGTGTGGTTTAGGTTTTGCTGGTCTCGCCATCAATGCCATGTTTGAGCACCCTTCACTCTATGCCATTTATTTTCTATCCGCATGGGATGGTTTCTTTGGTGCACTGGGTGTAACTGCAATGATGGCAATCATGCCTGTGATTGTAGGGCGTGAAAATATCGTACAAGCTCGTGCGATTAGTATGGTATCCGTACGTCTTGCAACCGTGATTTCACCAGCAATCGGCGGTATTTTAATTGCTGCTAGTGGTGTCGCAACTGTGTATTGGGTCTCAACGGTTGGTACTTTACTTACTGTATTTTTATTGATGGGATTGCCTGCACTTAAACCGCAACATACATCAAATGGTGAAAGTCCTCTTCGACAATTAGCTCAAGGGTTCAAGTTTGTTTTTAAAAATAAAGTGGTCGGTAGCACCATTTTAATTGGAACATTGCTTAGTTTTAGCAGTGCTATTCGAATTATTTTTCCACAAATGGCAGATGAAATTTTCCACGGCGGTGCATTTGAACTCGGACTTATGTATTCAGCTGTTCCTTTAGGTTCAACCTTGGGTGCCTTACTCAGTGGATGGACAACACGTTTACTCAGACCCGGCTTAGTCATGCTCTATACCTGCTTAGGTGTTTTTGGTTGTATGATTATGATTGGGCTCTCTCCTTGGTTACTGGTGACCTTGCCCATTTTATGTTTGTTCGGATATTTGATGTCGATTGCGAACTTGCTTCAATACAGCATTGTGCAAGGACATACACCTGATGAATATTTAGGACGCATTAATGCTATCTGGCTTGCACAAGATGCTTTAGGGGATTCAATTGCCACAACAACTTTAGGCCTTTTAACTCGGTTTTTACCAATATCAGGAAGTATTCTCTTCTTTGGGATAGTAAGTTTTGCGGTAGGATTTATGTTCTTATTCCATTCTCAAGATATGCGTGAAACCGGATTTCAAGATCCTAAACTACAAGAAAATTAAAATCTAAATAAAAAAGAAGGCAATGCGTTGCCTTCTTTTTCTTTAAACAGAATAGCTTGCTTGATAAACCCAAGTCATAACACAGTCTTGTTCTACAACCCATCCCCCTTGATATTGTTCTAAAAGTTGATAACGCTGTTGAGTTTCTAATGTAAAAGCTAACGTTAATGTTTGATTGTCAAAATTAATATCAACAATAGATGCCTCTAGGAAATCAATATATTGCTTTGCTGTGGAATAAACTGCTTTATATAGGCTTTCTTTTACAGAGAAAATTAAGCTTACGTATCGGGAAAAATCAAAAAACTTAGTCGCCTTACAGCTCCATAAATCAAGCTCAGATGGCGCTAAAATAAGGTGTGCACTTTCTTTTGCAAATTCTGAAGTTACCCAGTGCTCGATATCAACTCCCAAATAAATCGCGTTATTTGATAGCCCAACAATTAACTTATTTTGTGAATGACTAATACTACCCAAAATATGATTTGGCCAAATGGGCAAATGTTCATACATAGAAGTTATTGGCTGATTCAAACTGAAATGATGATTTAAAACAGCCTGTGCTAAGACCCTACCACATAAGTACTCATTTTTACGCTCGATACGCGCTTGAGCAATTTTTAGGGGATGCTCTAACTGTTGATCTATATGCAAATGCTGTGTTTTTGATAAGTCTACCCCATAACAGAATAGCCCCGATGTGAAAAAAATAGAGCTCGAAATTTCATAAATTGATTTGCTGAGTTGTTCAGGAATATATAGATAATGACTCACTGTATTTGGCTTCAAAATAAATACTTTTAATATGTTCTCTCTTATCTTAACTTACGAGCCGCAATTTAATAAATAATTATACTTATCATTTGATAATAATTATTATTTACTTATACTGTTGGGTAAATTTTGACTTTAATTTACTTATAAACATCGATTATGAAACTTATAGGACTTTTTTTGACCCTGTTAGGAGCGGTCAGTATCTATTGTAGTCATAGCAATCAAAATCTGTTGTCTCACCATCTTCCAGCTCTATTTAAGTATTTGGGTCTAGTACTGTTGAGTGTTGGATTGATTGCACTCTTTGCGAGCTTACCAAAAGTTGTTGCTGCTTTCTGCTGGTTCATGCTCATCATTTTTGCATGGTCGTTTCTTCCCTTTATAGCGCTTTTTAAACGGAAATTGGTTTCATGAAAGCTAAAATTCAGTCTCCTATCCAGCCAGACTGGTGGAGTAAAACTTTTGCTGGCGGGGTTTTAGGACTAAGTCTTTCCATCGCGGTTGGCAATTTAGTAGTTCTATTAGGTCGTCCTTATGTTGCCATGGATTTATTAGTGCAATTGGGAATGTGGAGTGTGCCTTGGGTTTGGATGCCTATTATGTTTGCCAGTTATTTTTTTACGACCGGACAAAAAGCACTGATCTATTTATCCATTGCGAATGCCCTAGCGTATAGCTGTATTTTCGTATTGCGGGGTTAAACATGAAAGTACGTTCAGACATTATGAAATTAGCAAAAAGCATGCATACTTGGGTGGGTGTATGTGCAGGGATTTTGCTTTTTATCTGTTTCTTTGCTGGTGGGCTTAGCATGTTTCAGCACCACATTAGTAAGTGGGCTACGCCAACGCAGCAAGTTTTACCTAAAGTTTCCCCCAACCAATATAATGAGCTTATTCAAAAAGTTCAGGCTACCTATCCTGCTGCACAAAAGAACTTCACACTAAATTTATCGTCTAATGAATTTCACTACGCGCCTATTACGTGGAGTGAACATGAACGTGGAGATGGCTTTAATACTGCTCAGTCTACGTGGATGGCAAGCTTAGACGATAAAGGTCAGTTAATCGTTGCTCAGGAAAACTTATCTAAAGCAGGCTGGCTAATCGAACAGTTGCATGAAACAGCAGGCATACCCGGCATGGCAGGTCATCACGGATTAGGACTTTACGTGATGGGCGTGGTTTCGATTTTATATTTTCTTGCTTTACTTTCAGGAGTGATTATTCTTTTACCAACTTTGGTGAAGGATTACTTTGTCATCCGTCCTGGTAAAAATAAAAAGCGTTTTTGGTTAGATGCACATAACGTGATTGGAATTACGAGCTTACCTTTTCACATCATTATTAGCATTAGCGTTATTGTCTTTGCTTTTCATGACTTTTTTTACGATGCGATTGGTCAGCTGGCACTCAAAGGACAGCCAGTTTTTCAGCGTTCTCCCCCTGCGCTTATTCAACCTAAACAAACACAAATAGATGTGCAGCAAATATTAGCTCAAACAAAAAAAGTAGCACCTGAATATTCAGTTGACTATATCCAGTTCAGTAACCTCGATAAACCTGAAAAAGCCAATGCACGTATAGCCTTGTATAGCCCCGATCAGATGTTACGTGGCGCAAATCAAGACTTTATGCGTATGAACCCCTATGCCGTTGAGCACTTTAACCATAAAGGTATTAATACTCAGACTGATGGAGGTAATAAGTTAATCAATGCCATGTTTAGCCTACATTTTGGAAGTTTTGGGGGTACGGGCGTACGTTGGATTTATTTTGTGTTAGGTGTCGGTGGCGCTTTCCTATTTTACACAGGGAACATTCTTTGGGTTGAAACTCGTGCACGTAAACAAAAGCGTGCTGAAGACTCTGTTCCTGTTCAACGTAAAGATGTGGTGTTCCTCGCGAACTTAACTATAGGTGCATGTTTAGGGTGTGTTCTAGCTGTCGTAGGCACAATGTTAGCTAGTCGTTGGCTTTTCGCTACACTCAACATTGAAAGTATAAATCACGTCTTCATGTATGGTTATTATGCGATTTTCCTACTGACTTTGATTTATACCTTTGTGATTGGCTACGCAAAAGCTTTACCACAACTGCTCTTAACCTTGGTTTTTGTGTTATTTGCGATTCCACTTACATCTCTTTTAGCCTACTTCATTCCCCAAAGTGGCTTATGGGTCCATGGAGGAGAAATCTTAGTAGTTGATTTCTTAGCTGTCATTTTTGCGTTCGCTTTCTGGCGTTTTTATCAACAAGCCCAAGATCGCCGAAAATCTGCTCCAACGGGCAGTTTATGGGCTAGCTAACAACCATAAATCAACATGGCTGAAATAATGTGTGAAATATGAAAAATTATAAAACCCACATTGTTTCGGTCAGTTGTTTAATTTCTTGAATATCATGACTTACATAAATCATCGGAATTTTTATTTCCTCTTTTACCTTCTGAAAAAAAGGAATAATTTCAGCTTTATGATTCGCATCTAATGCTGATAACGGCTCATCTAGTAGTAACAGCTTAGGTGAATATAACAATGCTCGACCCAGTGCCACGCGCTGTTTTTCCCCTCCTGAGAGTTTGATAGGCATACGTTGTAATAAGTGCCCTAACTTTAATAATTCAATAATGTAATCTGCTTCAAAGTGACGTTCTTGTTGGGAAAGATGCTTAAGACCAAATAATAAATTTTGCTTTACCGTTTTATGCGGAAAAAGCTGAGCATCTTGAAAAACCAATCCAACATGCCGCTTTTGCGTGCTCAAGTTAATTTTTTGACCTGAATCAAACCATGTTTGGCCCTGTATTTTAATGATTCCACTACGCGGAGTGTTCAGCCCTGCAATGGCATGTAAAATGGACGTTTTACCTGAACCCGATGCACCAAATAGCCCAATAACAGAAGCATCGGACTGGAAACTAGGCTCAATATGAAATTGACCCATGTGTAGCTGGAAACGGCAATCAATCAACATAATCTTACCGCCCTAAGCGCTTCTTTTGATAACGATGAAACCACTGTGCAAACCATAGTGCTAAAAAAGCCACGCTTAACGATAAAACAATAAGTCGTTGAATAGCGGCCTCGGTATCGGGTTGTTGCATTAAGCTATACATGGCTAGAGGCAAAGTCCGTGTTTCATTTGAAATATTACCAACAAAAGTAATAGTGGCTCCAAACTCACCTAGACTCCGGCAAAAGCACAAAATAGCACCAATTAAAATACCACTGCTGGCAAGTGGCAATGTGACATGGAAAAATGCCCCTAAAGATGAGGCACCTAATGTCTTTGCTGCCATTTCTAAACGCTGATCGACCAGCTCAATTGCTAGTCGAATCGATTGTACCAACAGCGGAAAACCCATTACTGCGGAAGCAAGAACGGCGCCTTTCCAGTTAAATGCAAAATCAATTCCGAGTGGAGCTAAATATTGCCCAATAATCCCGCGGCTCCCAAAAACTTGTAAAAGCAAATAACCAGGCACCACTGGCGGTAATACCAAAGGTAAAAACACCAATGTTTCAATGAATGACTTACCCCAAAAGTCTTTACGTGCTAGAAACCATCCCACACAAATTGCAGGAATAATACTGACAACAAGACAACTTGCTGCCACCTTACAAGAAAGTTGCAGCACGCTGAGTTCTTCTGGGGTTAAAGAGAACATCATGGTTTAACTGGAGCTAGCACACTAAAGCCATATTTTTTAAAGACAGCTTTGGCTTGGTTGCTTTGTAAAAATTGATAGAACTTTGTTGAATTTGGAGTCTTTTTAACTATCCCTATAGGGTAAGTAATTGGCGAATGTGTATTTTCTGGAAATACGCCAGCTACAGTCACATCTTTGCTAATCGCTGCATCGGTTGCATAGACAATCCCAACCTGACATTCACCACGCGCAACAAAATTTAATGCCGCTCGAACATCTTCTGTTTCAACTAACTTCGGCTCAATACGACTCCACCAACCTAAATTGATAAAAGCTTGTTTAGCATATTTGCCTACAGGCACACTTTTGGTATCTCCTGTACAAATCTTGCCTGTGAACACTTTATTGGGATCAGTGGTTTTATCTAATTTTATATTTAATGGTCTTCCTTTAGGTGTAATTAAAACCAAACGGTTACCTAATAAATTTATACGGTCATTTGCTGCAACTTGTTTTTTGTTTTGTAGATAATCCATCCACTGTGTATCTGCTGAAATAAAAATATCTGCGGGCGCACCTGCTTCAATTTGCTTAGCTAAGGTCGATGAGCCTGCATATGAAGTCTTAATTTCTACTTTATTCTGTTTTTCGTAAATTTTTTCTAAGTCTGCAATCGCATTCGTTAAGCTCGCTGCTGCATAAACGGTAACTGATTCAGCCTTGGCTGAAATATTAAAGATCCCTCCTATGCTGAGGATTGAACAAGCTAAAGCTAATTTTTTTATCTTTGTATTACTTACCATTATGTTTTACCTTTTTTGTCGTTTTTTGCAGCGATATATACCCAAGAATATAGCGATAAGCATAGACGATGAAAAGTAGAAATTATTTATAAAGATGGATATTTTTTCTGAGCAATTGAAAACTATTAGTAGATAAAACTGATTCGCGCTTAAATTCTTTGATTTATAAAGAATTCCTAATCTTATTTCTTTAAATAGCTACTCATAATTTGATAATCATATTCTAAGGCTTGTCGAGCATTGATTTCCATTTGGCGGTAATGCTCTAAGACTTTGTGGCCCAAAGCTGTAACAGCTGCCCCACCACCATGTGTTCCACCCGTTTGTGTTTCCACTAACGCTGTTTCAAAGCATTGATTCATGGTGTCGACCAACTGCCATGCACGGCGGTAGCTCATGTTCATAGATTTTGCTGCCTGTGAGATTGACCCCGTTTTCTCAATTGCTTCAAGTAAGTCTGCCTTACCCGGACCAAATGCAATATTTTGCTCTAAAAGAATTCTAATTTGTAATTTTAAATTTTTTTCTTTCATAGACTTAGTTCACAAAGTTTCATTTTTATGCTGCTTAACATTATAGGGAACTTTAATAGGTTAAAACACATACAAATTTAAATCTCTACTCTTTCTTCAAAAGAATTCGATTAAAGAATCAAAACTGCACAAAGTGGATAAAGATCTGGAAAAAACGGATAGAGAGCAACGCTTAATCGCGGTTCAATCAGTTAAAAGCTGATTGATTGGAGGATTGAGTAAATGACCTCATCTAATTTAAAACAATGGAATGATTTTATAGATGGATGTATCGACTTCCGTCCTAACGATGGTGTGTTTCGTATTGCACGCGACATGTTTACCGAGCCAGAACTATTTGACTTGGAAATGGAGTTTATTTTTGAAAAAGTTTGGATTTACGCATGTCACGAAAGTGAAATTCCAAACAATCATGATTTCCTAACCGTTCAAATTGGCCGCCAACCGATTATTGTAAGCCGTGATGGTAAAGGCGAACTACATGCCATGGTCAATGCTTGTGAACACCGCGGTGCGACCTTAACACGCGTTGCTAAAGGCAATCAATCTACATTTACCTGCCCATTCCATGCATGGTGTTATAAGTCAGATGGTCGCTTGGTTAAGGTAAAAGCGCCTAGTGAGTACTGTGAAGATTTTGATAAATCAAGCCGTGGTTTAAAACAAGGCCGTATTGCCAGCTATCGTGGATTTGTATTTGTCAGTCTTGATACTCAAGCAACAGATTCACTAGAAGACTTTTTGGGCGATGCAAAACTGTTCCTTGATTTAATGGTTAACCAGTCCCCAACAGGTGAACTCGAAGTATTACAAGGTAAGTCATCTTATACCTTTGCAGGTAACTGGAAGCTACAAAATGAAAATGGCTTAGATGGCTACCATGTCAGCACTGTTCACTATAACTATGTCTCTACAGTCCAACACCGTCAGCAAGTCAATGCATCAAAAGGTGCGGAACTCGACACGCTCGACTATAGCAAGTTGGGTGCGGGTGACTCAGAAACTGACGATGGCTGGTTTAGTTTCAAAAATGGTCATAGTGTTTTATTTAGTGACATGCCAAACCCAACAGTTCGTCCGGGCTACAGCACGGTTATGCCATATATGGTCGAAAAATATGGCGAAAAATATGCTGAATGGGCAATGCATCGTTTAAGAAACTTGAACTTGTACCCTAGTCTATTTTTTATGGACCAGATTAGCTCACAACTTCGTATTGTTCGTCCTGTGGCATGGAATAAAACCGAAGTCATTAGTCAATGTATTGGGGTTAAAGGTGAATCTGCAGAAGCACGCCGTAACCGTATTCGCCAGTTTGAAGATTTCTTTAATGTATCGGGCCTTGGTACACCAGACGATTTAGTTGAATTCCGTGAGCAACAAAAAGGTTTCCAAGCACGACTTGAACGTTGGAGCGATATTTCACGTGGTTGTCAGTCTTGGGAATATGGTACGACCAAAAACTCACAAGATTTAGGCATTCAACCCGTTATTACTGGCCGTGAATTTACCCATGAAGGACTCTATGTAAATCAACATGGACACTGGCAACGTCTCATGCTGGACGGCTTAAATAAAAAAGCCTTGAAAATGCAGGATATTACTTTTGAAAATAATGCCGTAATGGATGAGGTGTAACCATGTCACAAGAACTACATTTTGCTGTATCTCAGTTTTTGTACAAAAAGGCAGAGCTTTGTGATGCTTATGACTGGGATGCCTACCTAGAGCTTTACGATGAAGATAGTGAATATCATATTCCACAGTGGATTGATGACCATAACTATGTTCAAGATCCAAATCAGGGCTTGTCTTATATCTATTATGCGGACCGTACAGGCCTTGAAGACCGTGTATTCCGTATTCGTACCGGAAAAGCAGCATCTGCAACACCGTTACCACGTACTTTGCACAGCATAAACAATATTCGAGTTAAAACACTGGAAGATGGTCTTATCGAAGCAAAAGTTGCATGGCAAACGCTTTATAACCGTCAAGGTTTAGAAGGCTGTTTTTACGGACATGCCACTTATCTTTTACGTCAAACCGCTGATGGTTTCCTATTCGTCGTCAGCACAGCATTTTGCTGAATGACAAAATTGATTCCGTTTTAGACTTTTATCACGTTTAAGGGGAATGAAAATGGGACATTCAGTTGCACTTAACTTTGCCGATGGCAAAACCTTTTTTATTTCGGTAAATAAAGACGAATTGTTGCTTGATGCAGCAGTTCGTCAGGGAATTACCCTGCCGTTAGACTGCCGTGAAGGTGTTTGTGGTACCTGTCAGGGACAGTGTGAAACTGGTATTTATGAACAAGAATATGTCGATGAAGATGCATTAAGTGAACGTGATTTGGCCGAGCGAAAAATGTTAGCTTGCCAGACCCGTGTAAAATCCGATGCAGCTTTTTATTTCGATCATGATTCTGCTATCTGTAACGCTGGTGATACCTTAAAAATTGAAACCAAAGTGACTGCGGTTGAGCTGGTTTCTGAAACGACAGCAATCTTACATCTTGATGCGAGCAGTCATGCTGAACAACTTCAGTTTTTGCCAGGTCAATACGCTCGTTTGCAAATTCCAGATACTGAAGATTGGCGCTCTTATTCTTTTGCAAACAGACCAAACGCAACCAATCAATTGCAATTTCTCATTCGTCTGTTGCCAGACGGTGTGATGAGTAATTACTTACGTGACCGTTGTCAGGTTGGACAGACCCTACTCATCGAAGCGCCACTTGGTAGTTTCTATTTACGTGAAGTACAGCGACCACTTGTTTTTGTGGCGGGTGGAACAGGTTTATCAGCTTTCTTGGGAATGCTTGATAACTTGGTTGAGCAACCTAACTCACCTGCCGTTCAGTTGTACTACGGCGTAAATAGTGAAACCGACTTGTGTGAACAACAGCGTTTACATGCCTATGCTGAACAGCTACCCAACTTTAGTTATCACCCGATTGTGACTAAGGCAACGGAAACTTGGCAAGGTAAAGCAGGCTATATCCATGAGCACTTAAATAAAGATCAACTGGCCGAGCAGGCTTTTGATATGTATTTATGTGGCCCACCACCAATGATTGAAGCCGTTAAAAATTGGTTAGATGAGCAATCTTTGCAAAACTACCGTATTTACAGCGAGAAATTTTTACAGAGCAATACATCACGTTAAAGTATAAATAATTTAAAAACCACTGAAACCTGAAATGATTCAATATACTCTGCAAGGGGTATATTGAATTTTTGCATTTAAACTAAAAATTCCTATATATCAACAATATAAAATAATGAATTCCGACAAAATAAATTGACCAGTTCGCTCGGATTTGCTATAAATTTTGATAGATCTTAAGGAATAAGATCATGATGAGATTAAGTTAAAGTACCTTTTATATCCCCCTATTCTATTTCTCGAATATATTAAATTGATGGATAAAATTCGACTTAAAAATTTGAGAAAATCATATTAATTAGCGGTTAAATTGGTCTGTATTTTGCTTATATCTCATTGTATTTTACGCGTAACTTAATTTTTTTAAGTGCCGTATTTACTTGATGTAAAGCGAAGTTTTAAAGCTTTTGTAACACAGGTAAATACAGGAGTGAGCCAAAAGGGATATATATGAACCAAGCCAACTCCCATGAACTCAATGGACGTCATTTTCAAAATGAGTCTATCTTTACTGATCATAATTTGGTGTTCGATCACCACGATTTAAGCGAAACCTGCCGAAATGTAGGCCAAATTTTTAAACCGCATGATCTTAAAGTCTCTCATCAGAAGCGAGATTTTAGTGCAACTATGCACCATGTTAAAACAGGCGCATTGTCTATTAGCCGCTTGGAATATGGCGCAGATGTCATTATTGAACCAGATCATCTGGATAACTTTTACTTAATTCAAATTCCAACTCAAGGCTACGCAGAAATCGAGTTTGGTTCGCAAAAGTTTATTTCTTATTCTCAAGTTGCTTCTCTTATTTCACCTCAGCAATCTTTGCGTATGCGCTGGCATGCGAACTCACCCCAGCTCATTCTAAAAGTTTCAAAGGATGATTTTACTTACCATTGCCGACAACATATTGCCGATTCAGAAAATAACTTACTTATTTTTGACCCAAAATTAGATTTTTCTACCCAAGGTGGAGCCTATTTTTTGCAACTTGTTAGAACCTTAATGGATGCTTTAGCATGTGATCAGCACCCGCTTCATCATCCATTAGCCTTTAAACAGTTTGAGTCAAATTTATTTAATGCGCTCATTTATGGTCAGCCCAACAATGCATTACATAAGCTTGATCATTATAAAGAAAAAACCGTTTCTCCTTATTTCGTGAAACGTACAGAAGCCTACATTAAAGAACATTTGCATGAGCCGCTCAATGTCGAGATTTTAGCTGAACATGCAGGCGTGAGTGTAAGAACCCTATTTACTGGTTTTAAAAACTATTTGGGGACCACCCCAATGTCTTATTTAAAAGAATTACGCTTTGAACAAGCTCATTTAGAACTCATGCATAATGAAAATCTATCGGTTACTGACGTTGCATTTAAATGGGGATTTACTCACTTGGGTCGTTTTTCTCAAGAATATAAACGCCGTTATGGTGAGTTACCTTCGTCTACTCGCCGTTCTGGTCACAGTGAAGGTTCAGGCTTAATTACTTCAATTTTTTCTTAAACTAAAATAGATAAAAGCCTTTTATATTTGTTGATATAAAAGGCTTTTTTTATGATTTAAAAATGATGGACATAACGAACTTGTAGTCGCGTACCTTCTGGTCGGTTTTCAGCATCTTGCTCAAAATATGCATTTGCAACCAAGTGATCATTTTTAGAAAAACTATACATCGCACCGGGACCAATTGCCCAAACTTGTTCACGTCGACCTTTGACTTTTTCACCATCGACTTCGGTATCTGTAACTTGTTTTAGCCAATAGCCATTGAGCCCTAAACGGAACTGTTCGGTAATGGCATAGTCTGTTGCGAAGTTTGCATGAATTGCTTGCCCTGCCTGCATATCATTTGCTCCAGCAAACGCATAGCTTGGGTCATCATTTTTAAAGTTATAGAGATAATGGATACGTGTTGAAGCTGTCCATTTTGGATTAAACCAATATGTGGCAGCCCAATAAGGGTCAAATGAAACAGCGTTATTACCTGGATTAATATCTTTTTGCTGGTCGTATTCGCCAGTAGGTAAATTCACCTGAAACTCAAAACGATGTACAAACTTCGGTCCTTGTGCGCCCATGACTGGATCGAACTGAATAAAAGGCCCAATCATAATGTCCCCAAAGCCACTTTGGGCTTTAATTGCCGCATTATTCAAGCCATCATCCATGTCCATTTTACTGACAAAAGGAATCAGAAAATTTATGCCTAGACTGGCTTTATCTTTTACTCGGATATTCGATAAATAACTAATCTGCTCAACCAGTACTTGATAATTTAAATCTGTTTTAGGTAAACCGAGTTTTTGTCCATTGGCATCGACCAGTTTATTGCTATCGTAATTTTGAAAATAGGTTTGAGCATACCAACCGGGTCCTGCGGGTAATCCACCATCGAGAAAGCTGGTCATACCTAAGTTTACGGTCGGTAAATCATAGGCATGTGCAGCCAAAGGCACACCCAACAATGTCCCTGCTAAAAAGCCATGTTTAATTAAAGTGCTTTTCATCTTCTTATTTCCTATAAAAAAATCACGACCGGATTGATCGTGATTGTGGTGAATTAATGGGCTAATTCTGGATGCTCAGCAGCAATCCGATACTTTCCTGCGTGAAATACCAATGGTTCACCTTGGCGTTGTTGGTATTGTTCAATTTGACCAATAAAAATCAGGTGATCTCCGCCTTCATACTGATTTACATTGCGACAAACCAAGGTTGCGAGTGCATCAGTCAAAATTGGAACGCCAGCATTGCATTGTTGATGAGCAATGCCTGCAAATTTGTCTTCGGCACCTCGAGCAAAATGCCCCGAAAGCTGATGATGCTCTTGTGCCAACATGTGAATGGCAAAATATTCAGCTTCAACAAAATCAGGCAAACTTGGCGCCGTTTTTGAAAGGCTCCACAAAATTAATGGTGGGTCTAAAGACAGTGAGGAAAATGAATTGGCGGTCATACCTATTTTCCGGCCATCTTTGCCACGAGTTGTAATCACGGTAACACCAGTTGCAAACTGACCAAGCAAATTACGAATTTCTCTTGGGTTTTCGGCATTAATCGCTTGTAAAGCTAAAGTTTCAATTGTGTCCATTTTTAAATCTCCCTTTGATATTTTGACCTTAAGCGACTTTTGCTGCGGTTTTTGAGGCCAAGAATGCCTGAGCCTGATCTGCATCAAACCACCACGGGGCAAAAGAGCGCGGGTCATCAAAGTTATTGGCCATAATTGAAGCAATGCTCTGGTTTTGGCTTGCAGCTGCTAGGAGTTCAACGACATGAGGCTCTGGTGGTAATAACAAGCTATTGGTCCAAGCCACGACTTTTTCTGCATAAGCCCAATAGCGTTCAAAAGTTTGAAGCATCCATTGTTCGCTAAAGCTTTGATTATCATTGGCTAAAATGGCATCAAAATAGATCTTGCTACACTTAGCCGCATTGTTTGAGCCTTGACCGGTAATTGGATCATTGACCACTAAGGCATCTGCCATACCAAAAATCTTTTTGCCAGACGGTAAGGTTAAAACGGGCTTACGTACCGTCGGCGGGAAACGCCCTGCCAAATAACCGCCAGCATCAGTTAATTCAACATTTGCGCAGCGTTCATATTCCCAAGGCACAAATTTCTTGAGTAAGTTCAGACTACATTGCAGGTGCTGTTCTGGTGTTTTCACATCTTGCCAACAGTCCATTGGCCCATTTGGAATACCTTCAAATACCATAATGTCGCAAGGCCCATTGATGGTTAGTGCCGGAAATGAAAAGTACTCACCGACTTCGGGAATAATGTTAAAAGTCACACGTGAATAAGGTGAAATTGGCTTCATGTTTTTGACGTAGGTCAATGCCAAAGCGCGCTGCGGTTTATCGAAAACACTTCGTGCATCATCACGCTCAAACTGTTTAACAACTTCACCTTTACCAGCCGCGAGTAATACAAGCTCGTAGTCGTTTGCGAGTTGTTCTAACTCTTGTATTCCAACATCCTGAATCACCAATTGACCGCCACGGCGTTCAAATTCTTCCATCCAATATGGCATTTTGACGCGTTGATCGACCGATTGAGCGTAGCGCTCAAGACGAGCACTCCATTCAAATGCTTTACCACCATTTTCAGGATTAACTAAAGCTAGCCCAATGCCTTCTACGGCTGGACATTGTTCTTCCCAAAAATTTAAACCTAAATCACGTTCAGTTTGTAAAGCAGTATGAAACATACATTGGCTTGACATGACTTTACCTTGACGGATTTCATCGGCAGTTCGGTTGGTGATCATGGTTACATCGTAACCTGTATCTAATAACCCCAAACCAAGCTGTAAACCAGACTGTCCTGCTCCAACAATTGCAATACGGCGCATAATCTTCTCCATAATTTTCTAAATGTGCTTTTAAAACGCTGTGCTATTCGGCTAAACGCGGAATAGCGGGCTGTGATCCTTCAGGGCCCATTACTGAATAGCCACCGTCGACTGCGTAATCTGCTCCGGTCACAAAGCTCGCAGCGGGTGACAATAAAAACAAAACAACATTGGCGACTTCTTCGGGATGACCCAATCGGCCTAGCAAGTGATAATCGGCTGCAACGCTATCGGCTTTTTCACGGTTATTGCCGCTGACTTCTGCAATGACTCGTGACCATGTCCAACCCGGAGAAACTGAATTGACGCGAATACCATCGGCAGCAAAATCCATTGCCATACTTTGTGTGAGTTGACGTATCGCGGCCTTAGAAACCGGATATAACCAGCGTCCTGTTTGTGCCACTTTGGCCGAAATGGAAGTAAAGTTAACGATTGAACCTTGCTGTTCTTTTAGGTCATTGTATAAAGCACGGCTCAGCTCAACTGTAGAGATCAAATTAATATCGAGTGCTTGTAACCAGTCCTGACGTGAAGATTTAAAACCATCATCTAAGTAGGTACATGCTAAATTCACCAAGTAACTCACTTCACCTAAATGTTGATGAATATCTGCCACAGCTTGTTGAATAGCCGCATCACTAGTTAAATCGGTTTGAATAAACATCACATCATGGTTAAAGCTTTCGGCAATCGCCTTACCTTTTGCATCAATATCTAAAATAGCGACATGAGCACCTGCACTGACTAAGGCTTGCACAACAGCTTTACCAATGAGTGTTGCACCGCCACTCACCACAGCGACTTTTCCTATTAAATTTATATTCATTGCAGATCCTCCTTAATTGACTAGCTTGCCTTCACTACTTGACCAAGATGGCATCAAAGTATTGGACGGAAGATCTTCATCAAGAAGTTTTCGTGCTGTCTCGACACCTGCAACGGGTAAGCCTGTTGGGTCTAATAAACCAATTTGAACAAGTACAGATGCTTGGTCCCAGTAAATATGCTCATGACACAGCTTTGAACCTCTGAACTGAATTACACCTAACATTGGTATTTCGACATATTTACCAGTTGGTTTTACACCCGGTAATAACCAGTCAATTTCAGCGTCGTGGGTAAAGCTCATAATGAATTCGTCTACCACTTGCGTTGAGCCAACCGTACGAGAGATTGAAGTAATCTTCATATCTTTTGGGTTTTGATGAACAAAGTGATATTGATAAAAACGAGCAAGCTGGCTTTGGCCTACACCGCCAGTCAAGGTTGGGATATGGTTGACATAAGGTTCTGCAACCATTGTTGCCATGGTTGCTGGGACGTCACGCGTATCGAACTCATGACGAATATGCTCTTCCCATAGTGCAACTAGGTCATATTTCGGCCCAATTATTTCATGTAGAGCTGTTACTGTACGCTCGTGAGCGAAGCGTGCTGAAGGTTTGTGGTAATGGTTGCTTTTTGGTCGTGCAAAGGCATGATCAACGCCTTCGTAAACATAAGCTTGTACATTTGAATATTGGTTAGCTGCATCGACAATCGCTTGTCTCACATCTGGCGGTGTAAATTGGTCCAGTTCTGCAATATGTAAAACCAAACGTCCTTTTACGTTAGCTAACTCATCTAACGCTTTTTCAATGCCTACACCGTAATAACCTACGGCACATGCCACATCAGAAAGTCTGCAGCCTGCCAAATAAGCTAGCTTTCCACCTAAACAATAGCCCACTACGCCGAGACCTGTAGAGATATCACATTCTGGTCGTGTCTTTAGAAAAGCTAAGCTGTCTTGAATATCTTCAACACCAAGGTTTTCGTCATATTGTTGATAAAGTTCAAAAGCTTTTTGAAAATCATCTGGTGTATAACCGAGTTCAATATTAGGTGATATACGCCAAAATAGATCAGGAACCAAAACGGTATAGCCTTCTTCTGCAAGAAAATCTGCCTTTTCCCGCATTGCTGCATTCACCCCAAAGATTTCCTGACAAAGCACCACACCAGGTCCTTTTCCTGTTTCTGGTGTCGCTAGATATGCACTGAACTGCTTTCCAGATGCAGTTTGAATTTGAATGGTTTGCCCAGCCATAGTGTCAACTCCTGACATTGTTATGGCTTTATCTTCTATCTGAAAATTTTTTTAGACTGTCCAAAAGCTGCAAGCATTATCCAATCTCTGCGCAATTATCAAAATCAAACAAACTGGATAGAAAAATTAAAAATAAGAAACACCTATATTTCAAATGATTAAATTAAAAAATGAAATGAATGCTTTTTATCTCATTTGGAAAAAATGGATGAATATTCGGACTTATTGGATAGTGAATATTGGTTAAAAATAATTCAATTAAAGACTCAGGTTTTGTAACGAATACATTGAATTACTCAGGGAATTAAATAATTTTAAGAAGGAATACATATGAAAACGATAGATGCAAACACGATTATCAATCGCGAAAAACTGTCTCCACTACAGTGGATAGTTTTTATCCTAGGCTTTTGTGTCTTTTTCTGTGATGGTCTAGATACAGGAATTATTGGTTTTGTTGCACCGGCATTATTGGATGATTGGGGAATTACCAAGCCTCAACTTGCTCCCGTTTTAAGTGCTGCTTTAGTCGGTATGTCAATTGGTGCAATCATTTCTGGCCCCTTAGCCGATAAATTTGGCCGTAAAGGTGTTATTGTTTTTACAAGCCTTTTGTTCTCAATATTTACGATTTTGTGTGGCTTTGCTAATTCAACTCAAGACTTAATGATTTATCGCTTTATTACTGGCGTAGGTTTAGGCGCAGCTATGCCAAACATTAGTACCATTGTCTCAGAATATATGCCTGTAAAACGTAAAGCATTTCTCACAGGGCTTGCTGGCTGTGGATTTATGCTGGGTATTTCTTGTGGCGGTGTGTTATCAGCTTATCTGTTAGAAAGCTATGGCTGGGCCAAAGTGATTATTATTGGCGGAAGTATTCCCCTAATTTTAGTGGTTGCTTTATTACTTAAATTACCTGAATCAACTCAATACTTAATTACACGTCATCAACAAGATAAAGCACAGCGTATTTTAGAAAATATTCAAGGCCATTCCTTCCAAGAGCCAGTAAAACTTATTTTAGCTCAAGCAGAAAATCCTTCAGATGAAAATCCGGTTAAAGTGGTTTTAGGAAAATACCTGTGGAGTTCAAGCATGCTTTGGATCTGCTGTTTTACCAGTCTTTTGGTGTTCTATCTTTTAACAAGCTGGATGCCAACAATTTTAAAAACAGCAGGTTTCAATACCCAACAGTTTAGTTTAATTGCTGCGATTTTCCCTTTTGGTGGTGTAATTGGCGCAACCATTATGGGATGGTACATGGATAAACTGAACCCAACTACAGTGATTAAATATTCATATCTCATCGCTTTCAGCCTATTTATTGTTGCTGGTCTAGTGAGCTCAAATATTTTCTTATTAGGCCTTACTATCTTCTTAATTGGTGCATTACTGGCTGGTGCACAGTCTTCATTACTGCCACTTGCAGCTATGTTCTACCCAGCGGTATGCCGCGCGGTTGGTGTTTCATGGATGCATGGTATTGGTCGTATTGGTGCAATTTTAGGTGCTTTCTTTGGCTCACTCATTTTCACCTTTAACTTAAGTTTAAGCGGTATTTTCTTTATTCTCGCTTTACCAACTTTCATCTCATTGATCCTAGCCAAAATAATGGACAGTACTTCCCTCTAAAGATAACGTAACGTTAACTTTGGAGATCCAAGAAATGGCCAAACGTTTTAGTGCTGAATTTAAACAGCAAGCAATTGATTATGCACTTTCAAACTCACACGAGCCTATAGCTGCAATCGCCCAGAAATTAGGTGTGGGTTATTCAACTTTAGACAAATGGATTCGTGAAACCAATCCAGTGGGTTCAAGCAAACGTCAACTTTCACCAGAACAACAGCGGATCTTGGAATTAGAGAAAGAAGTCAAACAGCTCAAGGAAGCCAATGACATCTTAAAAAAAGCGCATGTGTACTTTCTAACAGATCATGCCAAGAAAAGTACACGGTAATTCAAGATCTAGATATGAATGAAGTCACGGTATCTTCTGCCTGTAAATACCTAGGTGTCAGCACTTCAGGCTATTATGCCTGGCGAAAACGTCAGGCCAATACGGTAGAGAAATATAATGATTTAAAAGCCGTATATTGGCAGCATCATGCACGATTGGGTGCACCTTCATTGGTACATGACATGCATGATTTAGGTTACAGCATGAGTGAACGCACTGTTGGAAGAATGCTGAAAAATCTGGGTTTACGCAGCAGGATTGCGCGTAAATACAAGCATACGACTGATTCAAACCATCGTTTGCCTACAGCACCCAATCTGTTAGAGCGTCAATTTACAGTCATTCAGCCTAACAAGGTTTGGACAACGGATATTACCTATATCCGTACCAAGCAAGGTTGGCTGTATTTATGTGTGATGCTGGATCTATTTAGTCGTCGTATCGTGGGGTGGCAAACCAGCCATCGAATAGACCGCCAGTTGGTGTGTGATACGTTTAACTATGCAATGGCTCGTCAGGGGTATCCAACTGGGGTTATGGTTCATTCGGACCAAGGTTCACAGTACTGTAGTCGTGATTTTAGAGCGCTGTTACTGACAAATGATTGTACTCAGAGTATGTCTAGACGTGGAAACTGTTGGGATAATGCAGTGACTGAAAGCTTCTTTCATACATTGAAAGGTCATGTGGTCCATGGCAGTGTGTTTGCCACTCGAAAAGAAGCGAATGCTGTCTTGTTTGACTATATTGAGATTTATTACAATCGGGTCAGAAGACATTCTGCAAATGGCTGGTTAAGCCCTGAAGCCTTTGAGAAGAAATATTTTAAGAATTTAGAGGGATTTGTTGTCCACGATACTGTCTAGGATCA
>NZ_JFWX01000017.1:0-79140 GCF_000588095.1 Acinetobacter sp. 1130196
GTAGATCCTCGAACTCTAGATCAGGTTAAGGAGCATAAATGGCTTGAGATAAAACAAATTAGAGAAACCACCGAATTCGGTGGTTTTTCATTTAATGGATATAAATTTGATTCAGATGAAAAGTCTCAGAGCCGCATTATTGCAGCAAGTGCATTAGGCGTAGAGGTTGAATGGACATTATTCAACAATACCGTTATCACATTATCAGGGGAGGAATTAAAAAAGTTAAGACAAGCATTGGCAGAGCATGTATCTATGTGTCATGCAAGAAGCAGAAAAGCTAGAGAGAGTATTGCGCTGGCTAAAACGAAAGCTGAAGTAGATAAGATCAGTTTTTAATATTAACGAGACATTTTATAGCACCTAATTCGGGTGCTTTTTTATTGCCTAAACGAAAGGGGGAAGGCATGACTGAAAATGAATCATACGGGTTGAGATTTGAAAAGAAAATCGACTCCATTCAAAGTGATATTCGCATGTTGTCAGATCATGTTACTCGACTGACTTTCATTAATGAAGCGCACAAAGAGACTAGCGAACAGAACAAAAAGGATATCGATACATTGGATATCAAAGTCGCCAATTTAGAAAACCGCACAGCAGCGCAAGATGGTGGAATTTCTGTGCTGCGTGTATTGCTGGGAATATTTGCAGGCATCGTATTTTCATTGTGTGCGTGGGTTGGATCTTCAATTATTCAATTAAGCCAAGACCAGTCTTTAATTAAAGAGAAAGTATCACGATTGGAGGAAGCAAAAAGATGAACAGTGAAAATACTCGAGCATATCTAGCTTTCGCATTGGTGGGATTAATGTTTGTTTTAGTGATTGCTTTATTTTTTGTGGATATGCCCCGAGAAAATAGCAATCTGATTAATACAGCATTGGGCTTCATTGCAGGGGCTATGACAACTGCATGTGGCTTTTATTTTGGTAGCTCTGAATTAGAGAAAAAGAAAGGTGAATCCAATGACAACTAAACCATTCTTCGACGCCGCCCGTGTCATTGCAGGTGGTAAACTAACGCAAGCACAAGTAGATGATTTAAATAAAGTGGTCGAAAAACTTGCACCAAGTGGGAAAACGACAAGTGATGTTGGAGTGGAACTAATTTCAGGCTTCGAAGATACGCGCTTTAAAGCTTATGATGATGGTGTGGGTATCTGGACTATTGGAACTGGCACTACAGTTTATCCAAATGGTGTGAAGGTTAAGCAAGGTGATACTTGCACACCTGAACAAGCTAAAGCTTACTTTAAACACGACTTGGCCAAATTTGAAAAAACAGTAAATGAATCTGTGACAGTGCCCCTAAATCAAAATCAGTTTGATGCTTTGGTTTCTCTGACTTACAACATTGGCGCAGGTGCTTTAAAGAATTCAACTTTGCTCAAGTTGCTTAATAAAGGCGACTACAAAGGCGCTGCCGATCAATTCCTTGTATGGAACAAAGCAGGTGGCAAGGTTATGAAGGGCCTAGTTCGTCGCCGAGAAGCAGAACGAGCACTCTTTTTAAAGAAGTAACTTATATGTGCAAACGTACCAAAGTTGCATCGATCATCACATTGCTGTGCCTCCTACTCTCAGGTTGCACAGCTCACACTATTAATAGTAATGTGAACGTCTCGATTTGTGTAAGGGCTTTGTGATGTCGCAAGTCATGATTATGGTTTCGGAAGCGGGCAGGATGGAGAATACTTGCAATCTACCCGCTGATTTAGATAAGAACGGGAATGTTCTTAAAATCTATGACTACTCATTAAAAGAGTTGCCGATTAATTTGGATGGAACTGTCACTTACAACGGTAAAAGATGGACCTTTGATAAGAAGCAAAATTACCTCTAAACCTGTGGATAAATAGCGCATTACGCCAAATATACGCCAAAATATATTTAAGTTATTGATTTTATAAAATAGATTGGTGCGCCCGGCGGGGATCGAACCCACGACCCCAGGCTTCGGAAACCTGTACTCTATCCAACTGAGCTACGAGCGCACATGTGTGGGGCACATCATAGGAAAAAAACACTGGTAGGTAAAGCACGAAATACGTACCAAGTGAGTTTAATGCTTAATTAAACAGCAGCTTGTTCTATTTTAGATGCGTTGCTGAATAAGCTGAATTGAATAATTAATAGAATGGAGAGTATGTGCTAGCTCATGAGGAGGAATACGTGATTCCTGCAAACTGGTAATCCATTGCATTTGGCACATTTTAAGTTCTTGAAGTGTTTTTATTTGCTCTATTTTTTGAATAAGTGGCTTTGCCATAAGGCCACAGTATTGGCTTAAGCTTTGCTTCATCAACTGTTGTATTTCTTCAAAAGAGAGCTGTTGAACTGGAATGCTTGGTTGGTTATTTTCAATATTTGAAGAAGGCGCAGACGTTGAGTGAGGAACCTGAATTTCTCCAACTAAATCATTACTTTTATTCTCGTCAACATTTTTTTGATGTATTTCTTTAGTTGTTATAGATGACTCTTGGGGAGATATTTGTTCAGGTAACTCTGAATAATTTTCACTAGAAGGTGCAATTAGTTTTAAGTCAATGAGCTGTTGTATCAGTTCTGGTGGGGCGATCCGCTTTTTAAACTCAGTATCGAGACTTTGAAAATCTTCATGGTCTATTAATAGAAGTAAACGTCTTTGTTTTGCATTTAACGTAATATTACGTTGTTGAAGCGCAACTCTTCCCAAATTGGTTCGATAAAAACCAGACATTGTATTTCCCCAATATAAAAATGAAGCAGTCTGTTTGATTTTTCTCTATCAAACAGTACTGTTCTTAATAAAATATAAATGGGGTTAAAGATAAAACTCAAAAATGACAATTTGATGAAGAATTTATGAATATCATCTATTTAAGGAATTTAAAATGCGCTTTCTAATGCCTTACGTAGATAGGCATCCAGCTCGTCTTGACGTAGAAGCCATTGAATATAATCTTTAGGCAGTTCAGCAATTGCCGTACCTTTATGCTTACCAAAATTAATCGTATGCGGAATACGGGCTTCTTCAGAAACTTGGTAAAGCTCTTCAATATCTTGAATATTTAAATGATAGATAATATGCATCAAAATATTGGCAGTTAAAATAATGTCAGCGTCGGCACGGTGAGCACCTTTCAGCATTTCTCGAGCTTTACCGCTACCTTGGGAAATCATATAAATGAGTGCAGAAATATTATGAGCTTCGGCATCTGGCCAAGCTTTACGTGCTAAAGCTAAAGTACAAATCGGTTTAATATGAGATACATCGACGCCACAGCGAGCAATTGCGGCAATATCATAATCAATATTATGGCCAATAATATAAGTTGTGCTATCAGGTAATTTAAAGGTTTTATAGTGAGGCTGATTTTCTAGGTCGGACTCTAAGATATGGTGAACAGCCATTGCAGCATAAGAGATCGGAGCTCCCACCTGATAAAGCTGATCAAACAATTTGCTTTTATCTAAAGTGAGTTTACCTGCATTAAGTTCAATAGGGGCGTATGCAATTTCAATAGGCAAACCATTTAGTGTATGAGTTTCTGTATCTAAAATAATGGCTTGCATCTTTTGAACCTTTAAACAATTACAAGTAACCATCAATCTTAACAGTTGACTATCTACTTTAAAACATAGAGTAAGGCTAGATGAGCTATCAAATGCAATTTATGTTGAAAAGTAGAAAATCTCGCTGTTCATTTTGATTAAATATCACTTGCGAAAAATGAAGATTAGGCGTAATTGTTTGTAAGACATTTAAAATGTTCATTAAAAACTAAAGCACAACAAAAATTGAATTTAAGGAAGATATACGAATGAAAATGAAATTGTTCATGACCAGTGTTCTTAGCACAAGTTTACTATTGACGGGATGTGGAGATGGAAGTAGCGATGACAGTTCAGCAACTACTGATCCATTGGGTACTCCAGCCAATAATATTCAAAATCCAGTGGTTAAGGTCGATGCTTATACAAGTACTAACTTAGGAGCGGTTGCTGCTGAAAGTAGTATTTTAACTTATAAAATGTTAGGTCAAAGTGGACAAGAGGTGCAGGCAACAAGTCTAGTATTTACACCGACTACTCCACCACCAGCAGGCGGTTGGCCAATTGTGGTTTGGGCACATGGTACGACAGGGGTTGCAGATGCATGTGCACCGAGTAAATCGGCATTAACAGACAGTACTAAAGATTTAATTAGTAAACTTCTTGCAGCGGGTTATGTGGTGGTTGCACCAGATTATGAGGGATTAGGTACACCAGGTATACATCCATTTTTAAATATTAAAAGTGAAGCTTATTCAATTACCGATGCAGTAGTAGCAACACGTAATTATTTATTACAGCGGAACTTATTAACTTCGAAAAAGTGGGTTACTGTAGGACATTCGCAAGGTGGGCATGCTGCATTGGGCGCTGCACAATATGCGAGCCGTGCGCAGCTAGACTATAAAGGTACAGTAGCGGTAGCACCAGCTTCAAATCTAGGATTTATTTTAATTGCAGGTGAACAGGCTGTTGCTAATGCAACTGTGGATAAAAAGATTCCAATGTATGCGCAGCTTGATACATATACTGCTTTAGTGACAGCCGGCATTCGAAATACACAGCCAAGCTTTGATTATTCCCAAGTATTTACTTCACAAACAGCAAGTACTGCACAGCAGGCGGAAACAATTTGTGCAGGGCCATTGGGGCAAGCCTTTGGTGCAGGTATGACTAAGTATGCTACAGAGCATAATGGAACTCTGGATGGATATACGCGTACACAACCTAATTTTATGGCAGTACCTTTAGTTAAAACATTCTTAGATAAAGATTCTCAACCTTTACAGGCAAAAGTCACTACACCGATTATTATTTATCAGGGGCTAGCAGATACAACAGTTCCGAAAGTAGCTACTGATATTTTGATATCTAATGCCACTGTCGTCGGTACAAAGATTAATAGCTATGTAACGGGTAATTGGGATCATGAGGCGGCAATGAGCAGTAATGTAGATAATATTATTGGAAATGTACAAAACTTGCTGTCAGCTCAATAAGAGTGTTTGATATTTAAGGTTTTTTTATTGCTATGAAAAGCTAAATTTAACTTTGGAAAATTATTAATTAAAAGCTTTTTAAGTGTTTATAAATTATTTTAGATTTGATGGCTCATTTTTTATAAAAATTGAGCCATTTTTATTTAAAACTGAGCTAACTTGATTCTGTTTAATTATAAAGTTCATGCTACAATATGCCGCAATCTTAGCACGGCTTAAAAGCCCTAATTTATAGGACCCCCGCTAATGTTTGCCAATATTTCCATTTCTGAATTTGATCCAGAATTAGCTCAAGCAATTGCTTCTGAAGGTGAGCGTCAAGAAGCACATATCGAGTTAATTGCATCTGAAAACTATTGCTCTCCTGCTGTGATGGAAGCGCAAGGATCAAAACTTACGAACAAATACGCAGAAGGTTATCCTGGCAAACGCTATTATGGCGGTTGCGAATATGTAGATGTTATTGAACAAATGGCGATTGACCGTGCTAAAGAACTTTTTGGTGCTGATTACGCAAACGTTCAACCACATGCTGGTTCACAAGCTAACTCTGCTGTGTATTTAGCACTTCTTAACCCAGGCGACACAGTTTTGGGTATGAGCTTGGCTCACGGTGGTCACTTGACTCACGGTGCAAAAGTAAGCTTCTCTGGTAAAACGTATAACGCTGTTCAGTATGGACTAAATGCTGAAACTGGCGAGATCGATTACGAAGAAGTTGAACGTTTAGCTTTAGAACACAAGCCACGTATGATCGTTGCTGGTTTCTCTGCTTATAGCCGTGTTGTAGATTGGCAACGTTTCCGTGACATCGCGGATAAAGTTGGCGCTTACCTTTTTGTTGATATGGCTCACGTTGCTGGTCTTGTTGCTGCTGGTGTATATCCAAACCCAGTTCAAATTGCTGACGTAACGACAACGACAACTCACAAAACACTTCGTGGTCCACGTTCTGGTTTAATCCTTGCGAAAGCGAATGAAGAAATTGAGAAAAAACTTCAATCAGCTGTATTCCCTGGTAACCAAGGTGGTCCATTAATGCATGCGATTGCTGCTAAAGCAATCTGCTTCAAAGAAGCAATGTCTGATGACTTTAAAACTTACCAACAACAAGTTGTGAAAAATGCTCAAGCGATGGCTGAAGTATTCATCGCACGTGGTTATGATGTTGTTTCTGGTGGTACAGACAACCACTTATTCTTGTTATCTTTAATCAAACAAGACGTAACTGGTAAAGATGCAGATGCTTGGTTAGGTGCTGCTCACATTACTGTGAACAAAAACTCAGTTCCAAATGACCCACGTTCTCCATTTGTGACTTCTGGTATCCGTATCGGTACTCCGGCAGTAACAACTCGTGGTTTTGGTGAAGCTGAAGTTCGTGAACTTGCTGGTTGGATCGCTGACGTGATCGACAGCAAAGGTGACGAAAAAGTTATTGCTGATGTAAAAGCAAAAGTTGAAGCTGTTTGTGCAAAATTCCCTGTATATGCAAAATAATTTGTATATATAAAAAAAGCGCCGTAAGGCGCTTTTTTATTAACTACTCCAACCGCCTCCTAAAGCACGGATTAAATTGATGCTTGCAATGATTTGGCTACCTTTCAGCTGAGCTGCTAATTGTTCTTGTTGCAAAATCGTGCGGTCAGAATCAATGACATCAAGATAGCTAATCGCACCTTCTCGATAACGTAAATGAGAAAGTTGATTAGCATGACGAGAAGAGGAGAGTGCTTGGTTTTGAGCCTGAATTTGCTGATCGAGAATTCTTTGATCAGATAAACCATTTTCAACTTCGCGAAATGCGTTTAGTACAGCTTGTCTATAGTTGGCGACGCTTTCCTCATAAGCCGCTCTTGCTTGAGCAATGCCTGCTTTACGTTGTCCACCATCAAATAAAGGTAACGACAAAATAGTACCAGCGACAGGTCCTAGTAAAAAAGTCCGACTCGACCATTTACCCAACTCGCTTAAACTTGAAGATTCATAACCTAAAGCTCCTGTAAGACTGAGTTTTGGGAAAAATGCTGCACGAGCAATTCCAATACGTGCATTATCTGCTGCCATTGCACGTTCTGCAGCCGCAATGTCGGGTCTTCTTTCAAGTAAAGTTGACGGCAAACCGGCAGGGAGACGGATACTATTTGCGTTTAAAGGTTGAACTGGCAAGTTAAAGTCCGCTGGTGGTTTTCCTAATAAGACTGCAAGCGCATGTTCTGCACTGGCTCTGTTACGAGCAATATTTAGGGCAGTGGTTTGTGCGGCAGCAAGTTCGGTTTGTGCACGAGAAACATCTAATTCACTGACCAGTCCGTTTTTAAAACGAAGCTGCATTAAATCTCGTGTTTCGCCTAGTAATTTGATTGTTCGGTTATAAATTGCTTGCTCGGTATCAAGTTGACGTATCAGAAAATAGCCTTGAGCAACATCTGCTTGTAGAGCTAAAAGTGCCGACTGATATAGAGCCTCTTGTTGTTGTAGATCCGCTGTCGCTGCGTTGACACTACTTGCTACACGACCAAATAAATCGAGCTCATATGAAACATTGGCTTGCGCGCGCCATAAGGTGTGAGCCGAAGTATGTGCATTGTCATCTAAACCGAGTGAAGCCCGAGACGGCTTTTGGCGGGTTGGCCCAAATCCGGCATCAATACTTGGTAAGCGTTCAGCTTGAGCTGCCGAACGTAGTGCACGTGAAGCCTGAATATTGGCTGCCACCGCTTTAAGGTTCTGGTTGCCTGCGATGGCTTGCTGTTCAAGTTCATTCAGTTGAGCATCATTGTAAATGCGCCACCATTCACCACGAGTTTGCTGATCGGCAGGTTGGGCAATCTTCCAGTTATTATCTTCAATTTTTGGATCAGATTCTTTGAATTTGACTGGCACTATAACTTTTGCAGGTTGATATTCTGGAGCTAATGAGCAGCCTGCAAGGAGCAGGCTTCCCATGAGTGAGGACAACAACCAGTTTTGTTTTGATGTAATCACCAAATGTCCTCCTTAATGATCGTGTGGGCTAGCTAACGGCGCTTCATGAACTGCCGCAGAATGCAGTTTATGTTTGCTGTTGAGGGTACGAATCAGAACGTAAAAGGCCGGGGTGAGGAATAAACCAAAGAATGTTACACCGATCATGCCGAAGAATACGGCAACACCCATCGCATGTCGCATTTCAGAACCTGCGCCAGTTGAAGTCACCAGTGGTACGACACCCATAATAAATGCAATAGAGGTCATTAAAATTGGACGTAAACGTAGACGACTTGCTTCAACGGCTGCTTTAAAGGCAGTCGCGCCTTGCATTTCAAGTTCCCGCGCAAATTCGACAATCAAAATGGCATTTTTACAGGCTAGCCCGACCAGTACCATTAGACCGATTTGGGTAAAGATGTTGTTATCTCCAGCAGTCAGCCAGACACCTGTCAGAGCCGCTAAGATTCCCATCGGTACAATTAAGATAACTGCTAATGGTAGGGTTAAGCTTTCATACTGAGCAGCTAAAACCAAGAACACGAGTAATACGCTAATTGGGAATACCCAAAGTCCTGCATTACCGGCCAAGATTTTTTGATAAGTTAAATCTGTCCATTCAAACTTGATACCACGCGGCAGAGTTTGTGCAGCAATACGTTCAACCGCAGCTTCTGCTTGGCTAGATGAATAACCTGGGGCAGGGCCGCCGTTAATATCTGCTGATGTGTAACCGTTATAACGAACGACCATTTCAGGACCATAGGTTTGAGTGACATTTACCAATGAAGATAATGGCACCATTTGGCCGGCACTATTACGGGTTTTAAGTTGCAAAATATCTTCGGGATTAGCACGGAAAGGCGCATCGGCTTGTGCACGAACCTGATAAACACGTCCAAAGCGGTTAAAGTCGTTAACGTACTGAGAACCTAAATAAATCTGCATAGTGTTGAAAACATCTGTCACAGCAACGCCTTGCTGTTTAGCTTTTACACGGTCCAGATCTACGTTGAGTTGAGGTACGTTAATTTGATAACTTGAGAACATTGGACCAAGTTCAGGAGCTGATTGTGCTGCTTTCATAAAGTTTTGTGCAGCATCATTCAAGGCTGAATAGCCTAAGGCGCCTCGGTCTTCAAGTTGGAGTTTAAAGCCGCCCATAGTACCTAAGCCCATCACTGGTGGTGGTGGGAAAACCGCGATATAGGCATCTTGAATAGCTGAATATTTCTGGTTGAGCGCACCTGCAATAGCATTTGCAGATAAGTCTTTAGCCTTACGTTCATCAAATGGCTTTAAAGTCACAAAGACAATACCGGCACTTGAGCTATTGGTGAAACCGTTAATTGATAGGCCAGGAAAGGCAACCGCACTTTCTACACCGGGTTGTTTAAGCGCAGTATCACTCATTTTACGAATGACTGCTTCGGTACGATCTAATGATGCGCCGTTTGGTAGCTGCGCAAAGCTAATTAAATATTGTTTGTCTTGAGCGGGAACAAAGCCACCCGGAACAATATAGGAAATACCAACGGTTAAACCTAGAAGTGCTGCATAAACACCCATTGCCGAAGCTTTATGGGAAATGACACGGCTGACACCTTGACTATAACGGTCTGAAGCACGTGAAAACACACGGTTAAACAGTGCAAAGAAACGTCCGAATACACGATTCATAATACGTGTTAAGGCATCAGGTTTAGCATCATGTCCTTTAAGTAACATTGCTGCCAGAGCTGGAGATAGGGTAAGTGAGTTAAATGCCGAAATGACTGTTGAAATGGCAATAGTCATAGCAAATTGTTTATAGAATTGCCCAGTTAAGCCTGTCATAAAGGCAAGTGGAACGAACACGGCAACAAGTGTTAATGCAATCGCAATAATCGGTCCGCTCACTTCTCGCATGGCGCGGTAAGTTGCCTCCCTTGGGTTTAAGCCTGCTTCAATATTCCTCTCGACGTTTTCGACGACGACAATCGCATCATCGACCACAATACCGATAGCAAGTACCATCCCGAACAGTGAAAGCGCATTGATGGAGTAACCAAAAGCGAGCATAAGGGCAAATGTACCAATAATTGAAACCGGTACGGCAAGCAATGGAATGATTGAGGCGCGCCATGTTTGTAAAAATAAAATAACAACCACAACAACCAGTGCAATTGCTTCAAGCAAGGTATGAACGACCGCTTTAATACTGGCCCGTACGAATTGAGTCGGGTCATAAACAATGTCGTATTTAATTGAAGATGGGAAATCTTTTGAAAGTTCCTTCATCGTGCTACGTACTTGATCCGAAACTTGTAAAGCATTCGCACCAGGAGCTTGGAAAATTGGAATTGCGACTGCTTGTTTATTATCAAGTAATGAACGTAAGCCGTATTGAGAGGCTGCAAGTTCAACACGAGCAACATCACCCAATCGGGTAACCGCGCCATCAGGGGCAGTTTTTAAAATAATATCTGCAAATTCTTGTTCAGTGGTTAAACGACCTTGAGCATTGACTGAAAGCTGTAAAGGTGAATTACTTGGTGATGCACCGATTGTACCCGCTGCAACCTGAATATTTTGTTCACGAATGGCATTCACAATTTCGGTCGCGGTGAGGTTACGCTGCGCTACTTTTTGCGGGTCGAGCCACACGCGCATCGCGTAGTCACCAGAACCAAATAATCCGACTTCACCTACACCTTGTAAACGTGCCAAACGGTCTTTTACGTTGAGCACCGCGTAGTTACGCAAGTAGGTCATGTCATAGCGATTATCTGGGGAGGTCAGATGCACAACCATAGTTAAAGTCGGTGAGCTTTTTAAGGTAGTAACACCTAAGCGCTGTACATCTTCAGGTAAACGGGGCATAGCCTGAGACACACGGTTTTGTACCAATTGTTGTGCTTTGTCTGGTTCGATGCCGAGCTTAAAGTTCACCGTAATGGTTAGGTTACCGTCGCTGTTTGCTTGAGATTGCATATACAGCATGTCTTCTACACCGTTGATTGATTCTTCAAGTGGAGAGGCAACGGTTTCAGCAATCACTTTCGGGTTTGCACCTGGATATTGAGCACGTACCACCACAGATGGGGGAACAACCTCGGGATATTCAGAAATCGGTAACTTAAATACCGAAAGGAGACCGGCGAGTAAAATCAAGACTGATAGCACACCAGCAAAGATCGGCCGATCAATAAAAAATTTAGAAATATTCATATGTGATTAACCTTTTGCCGGAGTTGATGTTTTATCTGTTGGCTGAGGTTGAGGAGGAGTAGCGTTAGCAGTGATTTGGGAATTTGGCATAGGAACAAGATGCGGTGTAACAGGGTCACCCGGACGAATCCGTTGTAAACCATTTACCACGATACGATCACCCGCTTGTAATCCGCTATTTACGATTTGCAAGCCATCTTGTTGGGCACCGAGTTTTACTTCGCGGTAAGCAGTTTGATTTTTCACATCAACGACTACGACAAAACGTTTATCTTGGTCGACACCAACCGCGGTTGGACTAATCAGAATCGCTGGGCGAGGTTGGCCTCCACCTAAACGGATTCGTGCATATAGGCCCGGCAATAAAACACCGTTTGGATTGTCAAAAGTTGCGCGAACACGAATCGTACCTGAGGTTGTATTCAGGTTATTGTCGATTGAGTTGATCGTACCTTCGCGAGTAAAGCCTGTTTCATTGGCAAGTCCCATATAGACAGGTACTTGCGAAGAATTGCGCTGATTACTGATATATTTCAGGTAAGTTTGTTCATCAACATCGAAAGATGCGTATAGGCGTGATACAGACACTAAACTTGTTAAAACCTGTGCGCCGTTACCTGCAGAAACGACATTACCCACGGTGACTTCGGCACGGGAAATTCGACCACTGACTGGTGCAGTTATACGGGTGTATTCCAGATTTAAACGTGCAGATTGGACAGCAGCTCTAGCGGCTTGTAGGTTAGCATTCGCTGAACGTGCATCATTTTCGGCTAAATCTAACTCTTGGCGAGAAACAGCATTACTCTGAATGAGACGTTGAATACGTGAAAGATTGCTTGCGGTATATGTTACCTGTGCTTCAGCTGAAGCAAGCTGGGCTTTGGCACGATTCAGTTCAGCTTCAAAAGGACGTGGGTCAATGGTAAATAGTAAATCGCCTTTTCTAACAAGACTGCCATCTTTGAAATGTACGGCAATAAGTTTTCCTGAAACTTGAGGCCGAATATCAACTTGATCAATGGCTTCTAAACGACCGGAATATTCTTGCCAATCGGTAATGGTTTTGCTTACTACAGGGGCTACATCAACAGTAGCAGCTTGTTGGGTACTGGTCGGTGCAGCTTTTGCATCGGCATTTTCATGTAAAAACATAAAACTGCCCCCTGTAGCCAAAATGGCGACAAAGATGGCAGACAGTGCAAACTGTTTGCGGGAAAATGACATGAGGTGCTCCTAGTTATTTGGATACCTGTTTTCAGACTTTTAGTTATGGTCCGTATGGGAGAAACAGGGTTTATGGAATGGACGGAGCATAAAAGTTTGTCAATCACGAATAAATATATTAAATTTGATAACACTATTCGTATTTTTATAACAATTGATGTATTTGAATAAAGAAATGCATTAATAGGAGTGTGCGTGTGGATCTATTTCATGCCATGAGAGTATTCAACAAAGTGGTTGAAACAAATAGTTTCAGTTTAGCAGCTGATAGTTTGGGTTTACCGCGTGCTTCTGTGACTACAACCATTCAGGCTTTAGAGAAGCATTTACAAGTTCGTTTGCTGAATCGAACAACACGAAAAATTAGTCTCACACCGGATGGCGCGGTATATTATGATCGGACAGCCCGTATTTTAGCGGATGTTTCCGATATTGAATCTTCTTTTCATGATGCAGAGCGAGGGCCGAGAGGTCAGCTTCGTATTGATGTGCCTGTATCGATTGGCCGTTTAATTTTAATTCCAAGACTACGCGATTTTCATGCACGCTATCCTGATATTGATTTAGTGATTGGTCTAAATGACCGACCTGTAGACTTGGTTGGAGAAGCAGTTGATTGTGCAATTCGGGTGGGAGAATTAAAAGATTCAAGCTTAATTGCGCGTCGTATCGGAACTTTCCAGTGCGCAACCGCTGCTTCACCGATTTATTTAGAAAAATATGGCGAACCTACCTCAATTGAAGATTTGCAAAAAAACCAAAAAGCGATTCCCTTCTTTTAAAGCCGTACCGGACGCAACTTCGATTGGGACTTTGTGGTTGATGATTTAATTAAAAGTGTGTCAGTACGTGGACGTGTTTCTGTAAATGACGGTGATGCTTATATCGACTTGGCTTTACAAGGTTTCGGTATAATTCAAGGTCCACGTTATATGCTCACCAACCATTTAGAATCGGGTTTGTTAAAAGAAGTATTACCTCAGTGGACGCCAGCGCCGATGCCAATTTCAGCAGTTTATCTTCAAAATCGTCATTTATCGCTCAAAGTAAAAGTGTTTGTAGATTGGGTCGCTGAACTTTTTGCAGGTTGTCCATTACTTGGCGGTACGGCTTTACCTTTCGACCAGAAATGTGAATTTGCCTGTGATAAAGAAACTGGTCATGAATATACAATTCGTACTTTGGTCGAGCAGCACAATATTGCTGAAGCTTATACACTCAAAACTTAATCTTAAAATTTGATTGATTTTTCAACATTTAAACCGTCAATACAGTTCATTGCTTAGACATCTTCATAAATCCTTAATTTACTGGTATAGAAATTGCAATTATTTCGGCAGAAGAGTAATTTAGAAATTGCTCAAGTTTTTATCACCTTATTAGGATTTTAAGGAGAAGCTTCAAGATGGCAAGCTTTATGAAAAAAATGTTCGTTTCAACAACTTTAGTTTTGGCTGCTGTTGCAACGAATGTCCAAGCAAAGGATTGGAAGGTGATTCGTTTTGGTACTGAGTCGTCTTATGCGCCGTTTGAATATAAAACACCAGATGGCAAGTTAACTGGTTTTGATGTTGATTTGGGTAATGCAATTTGTGCAAAACTCAAAGCCAAATGTGTTTGGGTGGAAAATTCTTTTGACGGGATGATTCCCGCACTTAAAGCGAAAAAATTTGATGGCATTCTTTCATCAATGACCGTTACTGATGAACGTGCGAAACAAATTTTATTTAGCAGCAAAATCTATAATACGCCAACGCGTATGGTTGCAAAAAAAGGTTCGCCGCTTTTGCCAACACCTACTTCATTAAAAGGTAAGCGAGTAGGTGTACAACAAGGCACTATTCAAGAAACATATGCTAAAACCTATTGGGCTCCAAAAGGTGTGAGTGTTGTTCCTTATCCAACTCAAGATTTGATTTACCAAGACATGATGTCTGGTCGTTTGGATGCAACTTTACAAGATGCAATCATGGTTGATGGCGCTTTCTTAAAACAACCGAAAGGTAAAAACTTCTCTTTTGCTGGCGGCAATGTGGTTGATGTCAAAACATTGGGGGTAGGTGCGGCTATCGGTTTACGTAAAGAAGATGCAGACTTGAAAGCGAATATTGACAAGGCACTCGCTGCAATCATTGCGGATGGCACATACAAGAAACTCGAGAAAAAATACTTCTCTTTTAGCATTTACTAATGATGTGAAAAATGTCGGCTAAGTGCCGACATTTTTAAATCTATTCTCATCTCATCAATATTAGATATTGTTTTTAAGGAGAAGATGAGTCATGTCTTTTTCTGGCTACGGGCCACTCCTTCTCAGCGGAACATGGATGACCATACAGCTTGCGCTGTTATCACTCTTGCTTTCTGTCATTATTGGCTTAATTGGTGCGAGTTCAAAACTCTCTAATATTAAAGCTTTACGTTATATTGCGACCGCCTATACCACACTCATCCGTAGTGTGCCTGACTTAGTGATTATGCTGCTGTTATTTTATAGCTTGCAGTTGGGTTTAAACCAAATTACTGAAGCACTACAAATGGACCAGATTGATATAAACCCATTTGTGGCTGGGGTGATTACCTTAGCGTTCATTTATGGTGCATATTTTACCGAGACCTTTCGTGGTGCATTTCAATCGGTTCCGAGGGGACAAATTGAAGCAGCAATGGCCTATGGGATGACGCCGTGGCAGGTTTTTCACCGTGTATTATTCCCTCAAATGATGCGTTTTGCGTTGCCTGGCATTGGTAACAACTGGCAAGTTTTGATTAAGGCGACCGCGCTGGTTTCCATTATTGGCCTGACTGACATTGTAAAAATTACGCAAGATGCAGGTAGAAGTACCATGCAACTGTTCTTTTTCAGCATCGTGGCTGCCGCTATTTATTTGGTCATTACTACCGTATCGAACCTGATCTTAATGTGGCTTGAACGTCATTATTCTGCTGGTGTGAGGAAGGGGCAATTATGATTGAAATCCTTCAACAATATTGGAAGGCATACCTTTGGACCGATGGCCTACAAATGACCGGTGTCGCGATGACTGCTTGGTTATTGGTGCTTTCAATTGGTATTGGGTTTGTGCTTGCTGTGCCTTTATCACTTGCACGAGTATCAGAAAATAACTGGTTGCGTGGTCCAGTTTGGTTGTTTACTTATGTTTTTCGTGGCACACCACTCTACATCCAACTGTTGATTATTTACTCGGGTATTTATAGCTTTGATTATGTCCATGAACATCAAACTCTCGATGCATTCTTTCGAGAGGGCATAAATTGCACCATTTTGGCATTCGCGCTCAATACTGGTGCATATACCACTGAAATCTTCGCTGGAGCGATCCGTTCTATTCCACATGGTGAGATTGAAGCTGCTCAAGCTTTCGGTATGTCAAAATGGAAACTCTACACACGTATTATCATTCCGTCGATGTTACGCCGTGCTTTACCGTTTTATGGCAATGAAGTCATTTTGATGTTGCATGCCACAACCATTGCATTTACCGCAACAGTTCCCGACATTTTAAAAATTGCGCGTGATGTGAATGCAGCAACCTATGACACTTTCAGTGCTTTTGGCATTGCTGCGGTGTTATATGCAGTGCTGGCTTTTATTTTGATTTGGATATTTCGTAAGTTGGAAAAACGTTGGTTGGCATTTTTAAAGCCATCGAATCATTAGGAGACATAAATGGAACAGGTTGCAAAACTAGTGATTCGTGATTTACACAAAACATTTGGCGATCATGAAGTACTTAAAGGAATATCACTTGATGCAAATGCCGGTGATGTAATTAGTATTATTGGTTCATCTGGTTCAGGTAAAAGTACCTTGCTGCGTTGTATCAACTTTTTAGAACAACCGAGCAATGGCACGATTAAGCTCAATGGTGAAAAACTACGCACAGTCTTTGATAAAAAAGGCAATTTAAAAGTGGTTGACCCAAAGCAGCTACAAAAAATGCGTACTCAGCTCATGATGGTGTTTCAGCATTTTAATTTGTGGTCACACATGACAGTACTGGAAAATGTCATTGAAGGGCCAATCCATGTACTTGGAGTAAAACGTGCTGAAGCAGAAGAGTGTGCACGCAAGTACCTACGTAAAGTTGGATTGCCTGAAAGTGTTGAGAGTAAATATCCGGCATTTTTATCTGGTGGTCAGCAGCAACGTGTAGCAATTGCTCGTGCTTTGGCTATGGAACCGGAAGTGATGTTATTTGATGAACCAACCAGCGCACTTGATCCAGAGTTGGTCGGTGAAGTACTAAAAGTAATGCAAGGCTTGGCTGAAGAAGGTCGTACCATGATTGTGGTCACACATGAAATGGGCTTTGCACGTCATGTGTCTAATCAGGTGATTTTCTTGCATCAAGGGAAAATTGAGGAACAGGGACATCCTGATGAAGTACTCAACAACCCGAAAAGTGAGCGTTTAAAGCAATTTTTGACGGGTAGTTTAAAATAAGCTGTTGATACCGAGTATGGTGAAACTTTTTTAACATTCTCATCATACTCGGTTGCTTTTTAATTATATTTTATAGATGAGTATTTTTAGAAAATACATTAATAATCACAATACCAGCGATCATTAAAGCTAAACCAATGCAGGCAGCTAAGTCTAAATGCTGTTTGTAAAATATCCAGCCAATTGCAGAAATTAAAATAATACCTGCGCCTGACCAAATGGCATAGGCAATCCCGATCGGAATTGTTTTGAGCGTAAGAGATAATAAATAAAAAGCAACTGCATAACCCACAACCGTAATAATAGACGGAATGGGAACAGTAAAGCCTTGAGATGCTTTTAATGCTGAAGTTGCAATAACTTCACAAGCAATCGCAATTGCTAAATAAAGATAAGACATGGGAAGCTGCGCCAGAAAGGGTTTTAATCAATCTATATGAAATGTTGAAATGATTTGACCAGTTTTAACGATTGTTCAATTTTTTGGTACAAAAGTACCAGTAAACCAAACTGAACTGATAAATTGATTTTATCACTAGCAAAGTGGTCTCAGCTATTTATTCGTTTATTCAATCATTGATCTGCATGGTCATTTAAGAGGATCAGTGATTTTAACTTGATCCTCTAAATGGTTTTAAGAAGAGAATGAGCCGATTAAATTCAGACCTTTAAATTTCTCTAATAATTGCTCTCTATTTTCAATATGTGCAGGGTCTGGTTCTATACAATCGATTGGGCAAACCGCTTTACATGTTGGCGCATCGTAAAAGCCTACACACTCGGTACAACGAGATGAATCAATTTCATAAACTTTGCTTCCTTCAAAAATAGCTGTATTGGGGCATTCGGGTAAACACATATCACAATTGATGCAGTCATTCGTAATCAAAAGGGCCATGTTTAACTCACTGAATAAGCCAATGTAGAGGCAGTAATACTTTCTTTCGCATGCGGCAAATTGCGTATGAGTAGGGCATAACTAACATCAACATCTTGTGAAAGTGGAATCTCAACAAAATGTCCCGAACCTTTAGCATCTGTAATTGGATTGCCCTTTAAATCGCTCATTTCGGTTAAGGTAAAGCTGATATTGCCTTGAGGCGTCATCAGCTCAAGTGAGTCGCCAATCACAAAACGGTTTTTCACCTCAATGCGAATATAATCGCCGTGACGTTCTAAAACTTCACCACAAAATTGTTGATAGTCAAAATGTGATGATCCGTCAGCATAGTTTTGATATTCGCTATGTACATGCCGTCTTAAAAAGCCTTCAGTGTAACCGCGGTTTGCCAAACCTTCGAGTTGGGTCATTAAACTTGGGTCAAAAGGTTTACCTGCTAATGCATCATCAATAGCTTTTCGATAAATTTGAGCAGTACGGGCACAGTAAAAATAGGATTTAGTACGGCCTTCAATTTTCAGTGAGGCAATGCCCATTTTTATTAAACGATCTACATGTTGTACCGCACGTAAATCTTTAGAGTTCATAAAATAGGTGCCGTGTTCATCTTCTTCGGCAGCAAACATTTCTTCATCATTACGTTGTACGAGTAAAGTTTGAACCGAGGTTGTTTCTGATTGTGCTGATGAGCAGCAAGACTTTTCTGGTGTATTTAGCTGAGTGACTGGAATTATATCGCCGTTTGCATCTTCTTGGGCTTCATGTAGTTTATAGTCCCAACGGCAGGCATTGGTACAAGCACCTTGGTTGGCGTCACGCTTGTTCATATATCCAGAAAGTAAACAGCGGCCTGAGTAGGCCATGCATAGAGCGCCATGTACAAAAACCTCGAGTTCAATATCGGGCACATGTTGCTGGATTTCTTCTATTTCTTCTAAAGATAATTCACGAGATAAAATCACGCGGCTTAGGCCGTAGTCTTTCCAAAATTTAACAGTAGCCCAGTTAATAGCGTTGGCTTGAACCGATAGATGAATTTGCACTTCTGGGAAATGCTCACGCACCATCATAATTAAACCCGGATCAGACATAATCAGAGCATCTGGCTGCATAGCCACAATTGGCTCAAGATCGCGTATAAAGTTTTTTAATTTGCTGTTATGTGGCTGAATATTTACCACAACATAAAACTTCTTACCCAAAGCGTGGGCTTCATCAATACCAATTTTTAAGTTGTCATGGTCAAAAGCATTATTACGTACACGTAAGCTGTAACGAGGTTGGCCTGCGTATACTGCATCTGCACCATAAGCAAATGCATAGCGCATGTTTTTAAGAGAACCTGCGGGAGAGAGAAGTTCGGTTTTCATAAAATAAAAGGCATAAAAAATATATGGTTTTATTTTATTAACTCCGCATTTTTGATTCAACCTACTGAATTAGTAGGAATTTGAGTTATATCATTTTGCGCGGGTAGCATATTTTTTGCTAACTCTCCTAAGCGCATCAAAGCATTTAACATTTTCGGATTTAATTCGAAACAGGCTGCTATACGTAAACAATGACTAAAACGTTTATCAGCCGAACATAAAATTCCTGGCATACATAAGATCTTTTCATCCATTGCTTGATGAAACAGTTCTAATGTATCAATAGATTCGGGTAGCTCTAACCATAAAATAAATCCAGCTTGTGGACGACTAACTCGAGTACCGAGTGGAAAATAGCGACAAATATAAGAGTTGATGGTATCGATTTGTTGTTGATAGCGCTTTTTGAGCTGACGTAAATGCAGATCGTAACCACCATTTTCTAAAAAAAGTCCTAAAGTTTCGGTGAGTAAAGTTGGTTCGGCAACGGTTGTTGTTAATTTAATTTGCTGCACAATATTACGAAAGCGTCCAGCTTCTAGCCAACCAATTCGATAGTCAGGTGCCACAGTTTTGGTATAGCTACCACAGACCAAGACCCATCCATTTTGGTCAAATGCCTTAATGTTGGGTAGGAGAGGCTCGGGGGGTTGTAGTTCAGCATACATTGCATCTTCAATAACCGGAATTTGGAACTGATTAGCGAGCTCTGCTAAACGCCGGCGGTTGCTTTCAGGCATGCTAAAACCAAGAGGATTATGTCCTGTCGGAATAGTTAATATGGCTTTTTCACTTTTTGATTTTTAAGAGTTCTTCAAGTGCATCTAGACACATCCCTGTATGAGGCGAAGTCGGCACTTCTACGATTTTTCGCCCTAAATTATGAAGAAGCGGGTACAGGTTATGAAAAGTAGGAATCTCAAGCGCTATGCTGTCACCTGCTTGGGTGGTTGCCATAATTGCGAGACTTAAAGCCTCCATAGTGCCATGAGTCAGCACAATGTCATCTGCGGACAGAAACATGCCAAGCTGTAAGCTTCGCCTAGCAATTTGAGTACGTAATCGTAACGAACCAGGCGGCAAAGTATAGTTTTTAAAAATGTCTGCCTGTGTCCGTAAAACTTGAGCAGTTAAACGTTTTAATCTTTCTATTGGATAGAAGTTTTCTCCAGTAGGGCAAGCTAGAGCTAAATTGGCATAGTCAGGCTCCATCTGTTTTTTAACAATTTGTGCGAGAAAACAGCTAATTCCTGAAAGAGATACTTTTTCTTCACTGACATAACGCTCTTCGAGTTCTAGTAAGTTTGAAGGAGCATGACAAACATAGTAGCCAGACTGTGGGCGAACTGAAATTAAACCTTGGTCTTCAAGCTGACGATAAGCTTCTTTTACGGTGTTAATACTGACCTGATAATGTTGCGCACAGTCACGAATTGAAGGCAGCCTAGAACCTACAGGCTGCCTACCATTCTGGATTTGAAGGGTGAGGTCATCACTCACTTTTTTATATTTGTACATGTCAATTTATTAAAAAGTAAAAGTAATGGATACACTTTATAGTGATCTGGTATTTATCTCAAATATTGTTATTCGCTTAGATTGATCCTTTTAAGCAGGATTTATTTTTAAGAACTGTGTCTATTATTTTTCATATTAACTGATACTGTGACCATCAAAAATAAATTAGTAAGATCAAAAAGTGGTGAGGATTTAAAGCCATATTTTTTTAATTATAAAATCAGTAGGAGTGGTCTATGTCTGTTGTTGCATTTAAACAAGTTGATGTTTTTACTTCACAAGCATTTAAAGGAAACCCTGTTGCGGTCATTATGGATGCCAGTACTTTAACGTCTGAGCAGATGCAAGCCATTGCGAACTGGACCAATCTTTCTGAAACCACATTTGTATTTCCAGCCACTGATTCACAAGCTGACTATCAGGTTCGAATTTTTACTCCACAAAGTGAGTTGCCATTTGCAGGACATCCCACAATTGGTACCGCCTATGCTTTGCTTGAAGCGGGTATAGTGACTGCTAAAGAAGGTAAGTTAGTACAGCAATGCGGTGCAGGTTTGGTGACTTTGACTGTAAGTGATTCAAAGCATATTTCATTTGAACTCCCTAAGCCTAAAATTACTCCACTCGATGCAATGCATACTGAAAAATTGGCAGAAATTTTAAAATGTAAAATTAATACACAATGGAATGCAGCATTGATAGATGTAGGTGCGCGTTGGGTTGTATTACAAGCTGTAAATGCTAAGGCTGTTTTAGATAGCCAACCCGACTTTGCTGCTCTAAAAGAACATGATTTAGAAATGAAAGTTACGGGTGCGACAGTTTTCGGTTTTTATGAAAATGATGATGTAGAAAAGCATATAGAGGTCCGTTCATTTGCAACTTCATGTGGTGTAAACGAAGATCCAGTTTGTGGTAGTGGTAATGGGAGTGTAGCGTCTTTTATTCGTTACTATGGTATTTTGCCAGCACAAAATGACCTTGTGCTTTCTTCACAAGGTCGCGCTTTAGGGCGCAATGGACAACTTAAGCTTGAATTGCATCAAGATAAAATTTTAGTGGGTGGAACAGCTGTTACCTGTATTGATGGCAGCATCACCTTATAAAAAGAGCTATAAAAAAACCGAGGACTTTACCTCGGTTTTTTATTTAGAAAAATCTTATTTTTCTACGAACGCACGTTCGATCACATAGTCGCCCATTTCACCCATGCGAGGTGATTCAACTAAACCATGTTGGTCAAGTAATGCAGCAACGTCTTTTAAGAATGCAGGGCTACCGCAAAGCATTGCACGGTCAGTTTCACGGTTGAAACGTGGTAAACCGATTTTTTCAAATAAAGCGCCTGTTTCAATTGCAGTTGTTACACGGCCTTGTGTGTGGAAAGGTTCACGAGTAACAGTAGGGTAATAAACAAGTTTGTCTTTAATACCTAACTCTTCAAAGAATTCATGGTTTGGTAATTCGTTCAAGATTAAGTCTTGATAAGCTAATTCAGAAATATAGCGTGTACCATGAACAACAATTACTTTTTCAAAGCGTTCGTAAGTTTCTGGGTCACGAATAATTGACAAGAATGGAGCAAGACCAGTACCAGAAGATAAAAGGTACAAGTTTTTACCTGGTAAAAGATCATCATGAACTAAAGTACCTGTTGGTTTTTTAGAAACTAAAATTTCGTCACCAACTTGTACTTTTTGCAAAATTGAAGTTAAAGGACCATCTGGTACTTTAATCGAGAAGAACTCTAACTCTTCTTCGTAGTTTGCACTTGCAATCGAATATGCACGCATTAACGGTTTGCCATTCACTTCAAGTCCGATCATCACGAACTGACCATTTTTAAAACGTAAGCTAGTGTCGCGTGTAGTTTTAAAACTGAAAAGGGTGTCATTCCAGTGGTGCACATGAGTAATGCGTTCAACGTTAAAAGCAGCCATTAAAGGTCTCGATCACGATTAAAAGAAAACAGATTGCTATTCTAATCTAATTTCATTCCCGATAAACTGAATATATTTAATTGTGTTTATAAGAAAAAGTGATGATGAATTCTGTCACCCTCCCAATAGTCGGGCACATGTGCTCACCTTTTCGAGAAAAATTTGGTATTCCACGTCAGCCTAATTTGGTTAATATCGAATCTTATATCGAGATGGTAGAACCTTATAACGACTTGTTGGCTTTTGAGGGAATTGAGCAATTTAGTCATCTTTGGCTCATTTGGCAGTTTCATGACAATAAAAATCAGGAGACTGCAACTAAGTTTCGGCCTCAGGTTCGTCCGCCACGTTTAGGGGGCAATGAAAAAATTGGTGTGTTTGCAACACGCAGTATGTATCGTCCAGCGCCTGTGGGTTTATCTGTAGTACGTTTAAAAAAGATTGAAAAAGTCGGTAAGTCATTAAGAGTGTACGTTACAGGCAGTGATTTATTAAATGGCACGCCAATTTTAGATATTAAACCTTATATTCAATATTCAGATGCCATTGTTGATGCTCAAAGTGGTTATGCGCAGGCTGAACCCGAACGAAAGTCAGTCATATGGTCGGAAACTGCACTCACTACCCAGCAATATCTTTTAAAGAATAAAAAAATTAATACGCAATATCTTGATGAATTAGAACAAGTATTGACGTTAGACCCTAGACCTGCCTATCAAGAAGACCCTGAACGAGTCTATAAAATGAAATTTTCGAATTTTGATATTCATTTTAAAGTGAATGGTAATGTCATTACAGTTGTTGATATAGCGAAAGAGGAATCGCTTATCTAATAAAGCCGTTTTAGAACCAATGTAGGTTCATCCATAGCAAGCTAATAAATATTGTCATATGCAAAATTTGGGCAGGAATAAAAGCAAGGGCATAACGCATTCCACCAGAAATAGCCGAGTTAATGCTTTTAGCAATCGCATGGACAGCGAAGCCGCTCATGAAAGCAATGAGTAGTGAGGTATGAGCGTTATTCGGTTCTCCTTGTACAATTACTGCTGCAATAGCTGCATGTATTTCAAACAAAGATGCGAGTAAGGTCCCTGCGATTAAGCCTGCATCTCCCAAATATAGACTTAGACCATAAACGCCTGCCTGAATGAGGGTAAGTGTCCCTGCAATAATAATTGCTTCTTTTAAGCTAAACATTCTGGAATCTAGCTCGGGTGTAGTCGTACTTGGCTCTGCCTTGCGTAATATAATGAAAGCCCATACCGCTAAAAAAGCCAATGCAATGAGTGTTGGAAATATAATAAGTTTGAACCATGCCAAACTTATACCGACGACAATAATTAAGGTTTGTACCAATGTGGAAACACATGACATTAATGCTGCACCTGCATTTGTCTTGGCATTTGCACGACCAGAGCGTACTTCCAAACCCAGACTCGCGATAGTGGCGGTACTTGAAACAAAACCTGATGCTAAAGAAGAGAGTAATAAAGCATTTTTAGAAGATAAAAGCCGCTTTGCAATATGTGCGAGAGCTTGCACAAATAAAATTAAAGTCAGTAATTTTAAAATCACATGAGGGTTTAGAACGGGTCCCCAAAAAGGTTTATTGGGAACTAAGGGTAAGGCAATTAAAAGTAATGCCAGTAAAAAAATCCCGTCGCGCAATTCTGATTCGGTAATCCATTGACTGGCTATGCCATGCATTGATTGTTTTGCCAATAAAATAATCGTTATGATCACGGCGAGTCCTGCAGCCAGCGAAATATTCCAAATACAAAGCGCCCCAATGAAGTAAGTCATAATAAAGGCAAGTTCGGTGGTGACACCGGGGTCATTTGGCTGATTTTTTAAGAGAGACAATACTGATCGCGCCTATAAGTAGAGCACCTACAATTCCAATTTCAGTACCGAATAAAAAGCATATTGCTCCGAGTAGGGAGCTAATTGCAAATGATCGAAAACCTGCGAAAGTTTTATATTCGTGTTTTAACTTACTTCTTTCGCGCTCCAGACCAATTAATAACCCGCAGCCCAATGCAGCAGCAATGATAGTGATAAATTCTTCAAATGATGCAGTTTGTAATGACATTGTCATTGGAAGATTCATAATACTTCCTCTTAGGTTTATTGTTATATGTAGATGTCAGTTATTTTTAAATCATATATTCATGTCCAGTTTATGCTTTTTATTGTATTGAGCCTAGTCTCTTTTTTAATCAAACTATCATAATAAATATCTTTATAAATATGATCTATGACACAAAAAAAATCTAAGTTGAGAATTGGTTTAATTAATTGAAGTTAAAAGATATTTAAAAGCTAAATTTGAAGATTTCTAGACCAGCTAAATCTAAAACATCTCTGCTATATTATAAAAATATATTGGGGATAACACATGAATGCACATGTAGAAATAGACGCACATTGGTGTCTGGAACAACTATTACAAGAAGGCCGCATTACTGAACGGGACAAATTACTGGTACAAACGACAAATAGACAAAAAGATCAATTGAAATGGCATCCATTACAGTGGATTGCACATTTTAATTTAAAAGACCAACAGCACGTACAAGCACATTTAAGTCTAAACCGCCTGTGCCAATGGTTTGCTGATCGGGCGCAATTACCATTATTTGTGATTGATCCTTTAAAAGCAGATGTAAGCGCTTTAACTCAAGTCATGTCACAAGAGTTTGCAATTCGAAACCATATTTTAGCTGTAGAAGTTCATGCGGACCGAATTGTGATTGGTACAGACCAGCCTTTTAAAACAGATTGGTTAAACAATTTGGAAAGAAGCCTGGCACCGAAGAAAATTGAACGCGTACTGCTTAATCCCGAACAGTTGCAACGTTATTTGCGAGAATATTATCAGGTTAGCCGAGCAGTAAATTCAGCTCAGAAAGATGCTGCGCATGACCGTGATAACAAGGGAGTAGAAGCACTTTTACAGCTTGGTGATAGCCAAAACCCTGATGCCAATGATCAACACATTGTGAAATTGGTTGACTGGATTTTACAGTTTGCATTTGAACAAAGTGCCAGTGACATTCATATGGAACCGCGTAAAGACAATGGCAAAGTTCGGTTCCGTATTGATGGTGTTTTACATACCATTTATAACATGCCCTCAAATACACTGACTGCCGTGATTTCCCGAATTAAAATTTTAGGGCGATTAAATGTAGCAGAAAAACGTAAACCGCAAGATGGTCGGTTAAAAACACGCACACCGAAAGGGCAAGAAACCGAACTCCGTTTATCTACCTTACCAACAGCGTTTGGTGAAAAAATGGTTATGCGTATTTTTGATCCAGATGTACTGGTACGTTCCTTTCAGCAATTGGGTTTTGACCAGTCATTGTTGCAACAATGGCAGCGTATTACACAAAATAGTCACGGCATTATTTTGGTTACTGGTCCAACAGGTTCTGGTAAAACCACAACGCTATATTCTTCTTTAAAGCAGCTTGCAACCGAGCAGGTCAATGTCTGTACCATTGAAGACCCGATTGAAATGCTAGAGCCTAGTTTTAACCAAATGCAGGTCAATAATGCAATTGATCTGGGCTTTGCTGATGGTGTGCGTGCCCTGATGCGTCAAGACCCAGACATTATTATGATTGGGGAAATTCGTGACCAAGATACTGCAAATATGGCCATTCAGGCGGCACTCACAGGGCATTTGGTTTTATCAACTTTACATACCAATGATGCACCCTCTAGTTTGACCCGTTTACATGATTTGGGTGTGCAACCTTTTTTAACAGCAGCGACTATTTTAGGGGTATTGGCTCAGCGTTTAGTGCGACGACTTTGCCCACACTGTAAACAAGAAACTCATATAAATGAGGAAGAATGGCAGCACCTAACATTTGACTATATTATGGAAATGCCCGAAAAAGTTTATCAAGCAGTAGGGTGTGAACAATGCCGACATACGGGCTATAAAGGTCGAGTTGGTATTTATGAGTTTATGCCAGTTAGTCTTGAGCTTAAGCATCTTATTAGCAGCCATGCGACATTAAATGAACTACGAAGCCAAACCAAAAAAGAAAGTGTAGAGCCTTTGAGAATTGCGGGAGCACATAAAGTCATTGAAGGGCTTACCACTTTAGAAGAGGTATTAAGAGTTGTTCCATTAAACTAAACTTTTCTTAAGATTCACCTCATTTATGCTTGTTTTACTGATGTCATTCCAAGATGTAATTAAATAGGTGATTTTATGAAAGCATTTAAAGTGATCTTGATGACAGCGCTTACTGGTATAGCGCTAGCTCCTATATCTATGAGTCAAGCAGCGGCTATATCTGCAACGGTCACTACTGTTAAGCAAGCATTAACGGCAAAAGACGATACGCCTGTAAAACTACATGGACAAGTCGTGAAATCTATTGGAGATGAGAAATATCAGTTCCGAGATAAAACAGGTACTATCACTATTAATGTAGATGATGAGCTTTGGCAAGGTCATCCTATTTCCCCAACAACTAATATTGGTTTAGTTGGTGAAGTAGATATAGACTTTAAACCCTCAAAACATGTAGAAATTGATGTAGAACAAATCCAGTTTTAAGCACTGGACTTTACTTATAATATTTATAGCCGCACTGATGATGCGGCTTTGCTTTTTTAATAAAGGCTTGGCAAGATCAAGACAGAATATAACAGGAAAAATAGATGAGAATTTTGCTTGCAGAAGATGATCGCTCTCAAGCGGAAAGTATTCAATCTTGGTTAGAGTTAGATGGCTATCAAGTCGATTGGGTCGAAAGAGGTGATTATGCCCTTACTGCGATTGAGCAGCATGACTATGATTGTATTTTACTTGATCGAGGTTTACCTCAACTGGCAGGTGAAAAAGTCTTAACAACAATCCGTTATAAACAAAAAAATGTACCTGTCATTTTTATTACAGCGCGTGACAGCATTCATGACCGGGTAGAGGGACTAGATTTAGGCGCAAATGACTACTTGATTAAACCTTTTAGCTTAGAAGAGTTATCTGCCCGAATCCGTGCTCAATTACGTAATCAAACTTTAAGTCAGCAATCGATTCTAATATGGGGAGATTTACATCTAGATACTCAAGCAAAAGTTGTATCGTTGGCCGGAAATTCCATTGATTTAACAGCGAAAGAGTTCCAAATTTTACGTAAGCTCATGGTTCATCCTGAACATATTGTTACTCGGGATCAATTAGAAGAAGCGCTCTATGCATGGGGTGACGAGATTGAAAGTAATGCAATAGAGGTTTTTATCTATCAACTTCGAAAAAAAATCGGCAGTAGCAGTATTAAAACCATACGGGGACTAGGCTACCGTATGGGAGATTTAAAATGAAAACGAATCGATCCTCTTTGCAGTCTCAACTGGTTAAAACCACTATGTGGAGCAGTATCGTGGTGGGGCTGCTCGCTTTAAGCTTGCTTACCATATTTTCGATTTATCACAATATGTCAGTGCAAGATGAAATCATGGATGAAATTTCAGATACGTTATTGGTTTCTGATCTCTCTAAACATTCTATGAGACAATTTGACGAGCTCAGTGATGAGTTTGATATTCAATATGAATTATTAAATTCTGGTCAATTGCTTACTCATTCTCATACTTACCAACATGAACTTTTTGAACAAGGCAATTTATCAAAAGGTTTTTCATATTTTTGGTTTGATGGTCAATTATGGCGTAGTCTGGCCGCACAACAAAAAGATTCAGAGCTGCAAGTTGAGGTTTTTCAACCCATGAGTACTCGTGTTGAAGAAGTACTCAAAGCACTCGCTGGATATAGTGGTCTTATGGTTTTGTTCTGGCTACTACAATGGGTCATTGTAAGTTGGCGTACCGAACAACAATTGGCGGCTCTCAACCTACTCTCTAAACGTATTGCTCAAAAAACCGCATCAAATTTAGAACCGATTCAAGACCCAGATGTCATTACAGAAATTCAACCCGTCATAGATGCATTAAACCAGTTACTCGCAAGGCTCCAAAGGGCACTCGTTGCTGAACAGCGATTTACCGCAGATGCATCACATGAGTTACGTTCACCATTATCTGCCATACAAATGCGTCTGCAAGTTTTACAACGTAAATATCAGCATATTCCAGAGCTTGATCAAGACTTTGAACGTATCCAGGAAGACGTTTCAAGAAGTACCAAAATTCTTGAAAATTTACTGCTCCTTGCTCGTTTGGAACCTAATGAAATAGAACAACCAGAACTTTTTAAGAGTGTGATTGATTTAAACCATCTATTAGCTCGAGTAATTGAAACTGTAAGTATGGATGCACAAGCCAAACAAATGATGATTGAGACAAATATTTTGTCAAATGAAACCAAAATATTTGCAAATGAAGAATTACTTTTGATTGCTTTTAGAAATCTGTTTGATAATGCTATTCGCTATAGTCCTATGTTGGGTTTTATTCATGTTGAGCTCAGTCATGATCAGCAACAATTAAAAATTTCTATAGAAGACACTGGAAATGGTGTAGATGATGAAGTTTTAAGACGTCTAGGACAGCGTTTTTTTCGTGTATTAGGTACGCAGCAACAAGGCTCAGGATTAGGACTATCAATTACTAAAAAAATTATTCAACTCCATGGTGGGGAACTGCAGTTTATGCATGCAAACCAAGGTGGTTTAAAAGTTGAGGTGACATTGCCTTTTAATCATGAAATACAAAAATAGCATGGTTGCCCATGCTATCCATTTTTTGTTTTCCCACGAATATTATTGAAACGCGAGGGTAGTTCTTATTTAGTTAAAATGAGACGGTTATTGCGAGTAAGGCGTAGTCGGTATTCCTCGCCAGCATGCATAATTCGAATTTCACGACCTAATGCAAATAGGTTGTTAGAATGCAGCATTGGTAAGGCATGAGCTGAGTCAGTGTTACGAGTAAATAAGCTAAAAGGTGCGTTCATTTGTTGTGCTCCGTGGTATATTCTTGAACGATTTAAATGATAATCATTATCGAATAGATCTGTCAATGAGATTTTAAAGAATTTATAAATTGATAAAATTTGCTTACACTTGGGAAAAATTTGAGTGAGTAGAAAAATGCCTAAACCGATAGTCGATGTCGCAATAGCTATCTTAATTCATCGCGGAAAAATATTAGTTGGATGGCGTGGTGAACAGCAGCATCAAGGTGGAAAGCATGAGTTTCCAGGAGGAAAGGTTGAGCAGGGTGAAACGCCTGAAGAAGCATGCCGCCGTGAAATTTATGAAGAAGTCGGTATTGGTTTAAAAGATTGGCATCAGTTTGATTATATTCACCATGAATATGATGACATTATCGTCAACCTTCATTTGTTCCATAGCTATGTACCTGATGAATTATTAAATCTTATTCATCAGCCTTGGACATGGTATACGCGTGATCAGCTAGTTAACTTAAACTTCCCGAAAGCCAATAAAGATATTATTAAAAGATTGTATTGGCCACATTTTATTAAAATTAGCGCTACGCTCACACTACCCGAAAATGATGAAATTTTAGTGTATTGGCGCAGTGAAAAAGATAATGTTAGTGAGGATGATCTAGAAAAATTAGCTCTTTTAGATACAAATCAGCTTTCAAAATTAATCGTGAATGTCGATACTTGGCACAAACTAAAACCTGATTTAAAAAGCCGTATAAGAACAGTACATCTTAAACAGTCTCAATTAATGAGTTTGCATAAAGGCGACTTAGAAGTGGGAGTACGTTTTATTGCTGCTTGCCACGATGCGGTTTCTTTACAGCATGCTCAGCAAATTGGTTGTGATGCTGTTTTTGTAAGCCCTGTCAAAGTAACAGAGACCCATCCTGACGCTATCGCATTAGGGTGGGATCGTTTTGCTGACTTAATTGACAAATGCCAGATTCCCGTCTTTGCTTTAGGGGGCATGAGTCCTGATGATTTAGCCACAGCACAGCAATATGGTGCGTATGGCTTGGCTGGGATTTGTAATTTTTTAAAAAACATAAAAACATTAAAAACTAGAGCGCTTTTAATGCTTGCTGAGCTTCCTGAACAGTTTTTGGGTTATTACGTTGTTGACCCGCTTTTAAAATGGTTAGCCAAAGCTGTTTTTTCATCGCTTGGCTCTGAGCAAAGCTTAAACCACGTCTTGCAAGAGACTCAGCATTAGCATATTGCTGTTTATGATTTGCAGTCAGTGCAAGAAATAAATAAGTCTCGGCAGCCTGTGGAGCTAAACGCTGGGCTTGAAGGGCGTAGCGCTCTGCATCTGACCATTGCTGGTTTTTGTAAGCTTGCTCAGTTTTTTGCATTAAAGTTTTAAAAGCTGGTAACTGGCTTCCATCATCATTAAAGCGTTGGGGCTTTTTCTGCTGAGGAACAATCACCTGTAAACTTTTACGTTGAATATTTGGATGATCATAGGGTGTAATTTTTACACCAGATGGTGTCTCAGCATTCTTTTTTTCAGTAACAGGTGGTGTTTTGTCTTTTGGAGCTGAATGATCTGGTAAAGTTGTACAGCCGACCATAAGTACAGCACCAATATAAAAAACACCTTTCTTTAACATATCCTGTTTCCTGTTAATGCTTAGTTGTTATAACTACCACTAGAAATCACTCGTGTGTTATTCGACAGATCTTGTTCCATCTGGCTTTCACTCTCACGAATATAGCTATCGCTATTATCCGGTTGAGAAGCTGGTGCTGTGTTATCACTTTGTGGTGCGTATGTTGGATCAACTTGATAATACGGTGCTCCACATGGCGTAGCACGATGCGGAACCGTATGTGTCAGCATAGGGATATACATCGCGCCAGCACAAGCTTGTGCTGATAAATCACCTGTTGCATGGTCAATCCATTGCCACTGTACCGTGTCTGGCTGACGTAGATTTACTGGTGTTTGACGTAATTGTTTCATCACATTAATCCACACTGGTAATGCACCAGATGAACCTGTTAAGCCAGTTACTTTGTTGTCATCTAGACCTAACCATACTACAGCGACATGGTTCCCCGAATAACCAGCAAACCATGAGTCACGTGTATCGTTAGTTGTACCTGATTTACCAGCCAATTTTAAAGTAGGAGGTAAGCTGTTATACGCTGCGCGGCCCGTACCTGATGACATGACCTGTTGTAGGCCATAGTTCATGATATAGCCAACCGAAGGGTCAATGGTTTGTTGTACGTTTAAACCATAACGATCAAGTAAACGGCCATTTGCATCTACCACAGAACGAATCGCACGAGTTGGATATTTGAAGCCACCTGTAGCGAAGTTTTCATAAATACCGAGTACTTCCATTGGTGACATATTAACTGCACCAAGGAAAATAGATGGGTAGGCTGGAATTGGTGATTCAACACCAAATTTTCTTAAGTTGTTGGTAAATGTAGATAACCCAAATTCTTGACCTAGACGAACTGCAGATAGATTGTAAGAGTTTGCTAAGGCTTCACTTAAACTTACAACGCCATGACCACCGCCACTATAGTTTTTCGGTGTCCAACTTTTACCGCCATCTACCGGAATGCTAATAGGAGCATCTTCGATCTTACTTGCCCAGTTATAACGTCCAGACTCAATTGCACTTAAATAAATCACTGGCTTCAATAAAGAACCGACTTGACGTTTTGCATCTAAAGCACGGTTAAAGCCAGTAAAATCTTGAGTTGAGCCAACGGCTGCAATCAACTCACCGTTTTCAGGATGTGCAATCAGTACCGCACCTTGCAAGTTTTTCAAGCGGGCAGGGTTACTTTGAGTCAGACGTTCTACAGATGCTTTAAATGCATCTTGAACCTGAGTTTGTGCAATTGGGTCCAAGGTCGTAAAAATACGTAATCCTTGATTAGTTAAATCGCTTTCCTGATATTCGGTACGTAACTGACGGCGCACAATATCTAGGAAATCAGGGAATTTTGCAGGACCTAAGCTTGGCTTGCTGAGAACACCTAAAGGACGTGCAATTTCAGTTTCATATTCGGCTTGAGTTAAATAACCCATTACACGCATGTTATTCAATACTGTATCGCGACGATTTTTTGCTCCTTCAGGGTTTTTCCAAGGGTTATATAAAGATGGCCCTTGAACTAAACCGACTAAATAAGCTTGTTGCGCGACATTAAGTTCACGAAGTGGTAAACCAAAATAAAACTGCGAAGCCAAGCCATAACCATTAATTGAATAGTTACCATTTTGGCCTAAATTTACTTCATTTAAATAAGCTTCTAAAATTTCATCTTTGCTGTAATGAAGCTCAATAAGTAAAGCCATTAATGCTTCATTAACTTTACGCTTTAATGTACGTTCAGGGGTTAGATAGAAATTTTTGACTAACTGTTGTGTCAGGGTTGAACCACCTTGGCGACGTCCTCCAGTGACATTACTTACTAAAGCACGTGCTGTACCACGAATTGAAATACCGTGGTGATGGTAGAAATTACGGTCTTCTGTAGAAATTAAAGCTTCAATGAGTGGTTTAGGAACATTATTGAGTTTGATCAGAACACGGTCTTCATTATGCTGAGGATAGATCCCACCAATCAGTAAAGGTTCTAAACGAGCCACACCTGTTGAAGAAGGTTTTGTACTGCGTACCTCTGCAACTTGGTCATTTGTAAAGCTAAGTTCTAAAACTTGTTCCGGTTCTACGCTATCACCATAGTCAAAACCGCGTGTATGTACATACATGTTGCTACCTTGAGCAACGAAGGTTCCAGACTTGTCATAATTACTTGAAGTTTTGTAACCTAATAATTTTAATTCTTGGGTAAAATTTGCTTGAGTAATGGGTGCATTATTATAAATTTCCAGAGGCCGAGCGAACACTTTGGCAGGAATGTCCCAGCGCTGTCCTTCAAATTTTTCACGGATAATATTATCTAAACGAATCAGATAGATACTAAGAGCAATAAAAGCACCAATCACCAATATGGAAAAAATTAGCGCGAAGAAACCGATACCACGTTCAAACTTCATATAAATGAGATAAAACCCTAAACAATACGTTAATGATGCGATAGCTTGTCATCAATTTGCAATGATAAAACTGTGAATAAATGGAAAACTTAGATTGAATTTTACAGCATCTTGTTGTTATGTTTTTTTAAATTAATCAGGTTAATGTTATGATAGCGTAGAATCGCAGCGGAGCTTACTCATTCGTGCAAATTTCACATAAGTCCTTCAGAAACGTCGGGTTAATTGGTCGACCGGATAAATCATCAGTTGTAGAAACACTATGTTTAATTCATGACCATTTGCTAAGTTTAGGCCTAAACCCCATTTTTGATCAGGAAACTGCCGAATTAGTGCCCTATGATCATGCACAAGTTGTTAGTCGTCACTTATTAGGTGAAGTTGCTGATCTGGTGATTGTAGTAGGTGGTGATGGTTCTTTACTTCATGCAGCTAGAGCTTTAGTTCGCTACAATACACCTGTCATTGGTATTAACCGTGGGCGTTTAGGATTTTTAACTGATATTAAGCCTGCGGAAGCTATTTTTAAACTTGATCAGGTATTACAAGGTCATTTCCAACTTGATCGCCGTTTCTTGCTTGAAATGGAAGTACGGACCAATGGTGAAGTCATTTATGATGCAATTGCTTTAAATGACGTTGTACTACACTCAGGTAAGTCGGTACATATGATCGACTTTGAACTTAATATTGATGGTCAATATGTTTACCGTCAGCATAGTGATGGTTTAATTGTTTCGACCCCGACAGGATCAACTGCTTATGCATTGTCAGGTGGTGGTCCAATTTTACATCCGAGTATGGATGCTATTGCATTAGTCCCTATGCACCCCCATACATTATCTTCACGCCCGATCGTAGTTGGTGGGCAAAGTGAAATTAAAATCGTCATTCGCGAAAATCGGGTATTACCGATGGTGAGTGCAGATGGGCAACATAGTGTATCGCTCAATGTTGGTGACAGTTTGCACATCCGCAAACATCCATTTAAATTAAGTTTATTACACCCACCAGGTTATGATTTCTATATGGCTTGTCGTACCAAACTGGGTTGGAACCAAGATTTTGAATCTTTTCAAAGAGATGAATCATGAATATTGAACAAATGCTATCTGTTTTAAACCCTGAAATTGTAGAGCGTTTAAAAACAGCAGTAGAAATTGGTAAATGGCCAAATGGTATTGTTTTAACGAAAGAGCAGCGCGAAACATGTATGCAAGCCGTGATTGCTTGGGAGTTAAAGAACTTACCAGAAGAACAGCGTAGCGGTTATATTGACCGTGGTACAAAAGAAGAGGGTGAGGTTTGTGAAGATGATCATCACAAGCATGAGCCTGAATTTAAACCGATTCGTTTTGTTTAAAACCGTATTTTAAAACAAAAGAATAAATCCTAGTTAGCATTTGCTATCGCGTTGGCGACATGGATGTCGCCAGTTGAGCAACAGTACATGGAAGTACTGTTTGCTCAACAAAAGATTTTTGTTACTTTTCATCTTTGAAAAGTAAGTATTGCCTATATGTAGCAATATAAGAAAAACATGCTATAGAAGGCTGTATGGTCTTATATCAGTTTTATTGGCTTGAATTACGTGTTTCCCATAACACTTTTGCTTTTTGCATTGCTTCCTCAAAACTAGAAACAATGCCCATGGTATATAAAGCAATACCCATAGTTTCTGTTACGGCCATTTCCCCATATTCATGATTTTGCTTTCCAAGCCAGACCGCTTTAAAGGTTGCTAAGTCTAACTCTTCTTCAATTGGACTACGTTCAGGCGTAAGCTTTGGCAACTCATGCTCATAGAGTTCACCATTTTTAATACCGCAAATGAGAGTTTTAGCATCGGGGTTTCGTTCAAATTCACCGCCTTCACCTTTAATGACGGCACTATTTTGATAGCCTAAGCGAAGCGCACTATGCTGATGAGAGGTTCTATACGCTGGATGGAATATCGCTTGTAAGGTGGCTTTCGCATTAAATGGGTTAATGAGACGAGCCAAAGTGTGAATAGGTGAGCGTAAGCCCATCACATTTCTCAAAGAAATTAAATCGCTTAAAACAGGTGAAATCACATCTAGCGGTAAGTAAGCAAAATTCTGTTCGGCCAATTGGGTGCGGACCTCTTGTTCAGAATGGCAAATTTTATAATCTAAATATTGCAAAACTTGTTCGGTATAGACCCGGTTAATCGTATGTCCAGAAGCGCCATGCATGACGATTTTATAGCCGTGGTGAGCAAGGTTAAGAGCCGCTAATAAAAACCAAGGGTAATGTTTCCGCTTGCCTGCATAAGATGACCAGTCCAAGTCCACATCTAAAGGTTGAAAATTAAGTTGGTCTTTGGTGGCTTGTACAAAGCCTGCAAGCTCATCAATGGACTCTTCTTTAACACGTAGCAGCATTAAAAAAGCACCCAACTGAACATCAAGAACTTCACCTTTTAAAATCATGGTAAAAGCCTGATAGGCCTCTTCATAACTTAGTGAGCGAGAGCCGGTTTTCCCCTTACCTAAAATACGGACATATTGAGCAAAGGGATGTTCAGCATCTTTATAGATATTACGTTTAGTATTCATGGCAATTCAAAACAGTAAAAATAAGGGGGAGACAGCTCAAAATGAAATGTCTACAAGGACTTTTCAATATGACATAAAAAACTGCTGAAAAAATATCAAAAGTGTTTCTCATACTAAAGTCTTAAGGCTGCATGAGTGTTTTTTGTGCGTATTAGCCAAAATTTTAACCGAATTGCTATTCAATTCGAGTAAACTTTCACGTGCTTTTTTGAGCACTCATATCATAATTTTATGTGATTCTCCTATATCTTCAGCTTTTTATTGGAAAAGTAAGAGGTTATTTCTGGCTACTCAAAGTGGTTGGAAACTTCAGGTATTCTCCTGTTTTAGAAAACTGTATTTCGTTTTCATTGAGGTAGTAGGAAGGTTTTTTGTTCCCAAAAAACCGTTTCCCTTTTGCGGTGTTTATGTGAAAGGTTAGGGCTGTGTATTCGTAAAGAATAGACGTTTCATTTTGATATTTCCAACGGACTTGGAAATATAGATTGAAGTAAAGTTATGGCTAAAAAACCGATTTATAAATCACTTTATTTTCAAGTGATTATTGCGATTATTGCGGGTGTTCTGGTTGGGCATTTCTCACCAAGTACAACGCAAATAGTGAATGGTGTTGAACACCATATTCCAGGTTTAGGTGAGCAACTCAAGCCATTAGGTGATGCTTTTATTCGTTTGATTAAAATGATCATCGCACCTGTTATTTTCTGTACAGTGGTCAGTGGTATCGCTGGTATGGAAAGTATGAAGTCAGTGGGTAAAACTGGCGGTGTTGCGTTGTTATACTTCGAGATCGTTTCAACAATCGCACTTCTGATTGGCCTTGTGGTGATTAACATTGCAAAGCCAGGCGTAGGAATGAATATTGATCCTGCGACTCTGGACACTTCAGGTATCCAAAAATACGTCACTTCTGGTGAATCACAATCTACCGTTGATTTCTTAATGCATATCATCCCAGATACAGTAGTGGGTGCATTTGCAAATGGTGAAATCTTACAGGTCCTTCTTTTTGCCATTCTATTTGGCTTTGCACTGCATAAGCTAGGTGATGCAGGACGTCCAGTTTTAAAGTTAATTGATCAAATTGCTCATGTGTTCTTTAACATTGTAAATATGATCATGAAGCTTGCTCCACTGGGTGCTTTTGGGGCAATGGCGTTTACTATCGGTAAATATGGTGTGGGTTCACTGGTACAGTTGGGCCAGCTCATCCTCTGTTTCTACATTACCTGTTTATTATTTATTTTCTTGGTATTAGGAACCATCAGCCGTTTGAGTGGATTTAGCATTCTTAAAATGGTGCGTTTGATTCGTGAAGAACTTTTAATTGTACTTGGTACATCTTCTTCTGAGTCAGTTCTACCACGTATGCTACGTAAGCTTGAAATCGCAGGTTGTGAAAAGTCTGTGGTTGGTTTAGTTATCCCAACAGGTTATTCATTTAACCTCGATGGTACTTCAATTTATTTGACCATGGCTGCAATCTTTATTGCTCAGGCAACGAATACACAGCTTGATATCCAGCATCAAATTACTTTGCTATTGGTACTTTTAATTTCATCTAAAGGTGCGGCGGGGGTAACGGGGTCTGGTTTTTTTGTTATGGCTGCAACTTTTTCTGCTGTTGGGCATATACCAGTTGCAGGTTTGGCATTGATTTTAGGTATTGACCGTTTCATGTCAGAAGCTCGTGCTTTAACGAACCTTGTTGGTAACTCTTTAGCAACGATTGTGGTTGCGAAATGGGTTGGTGCATTAGATAAAGATAAACTAAATGATGCACTGAATAATCCCGATGAAGTAGATAGAAAAATGCTTGAGCAAAAAAGTGTAATTGCTGAGGCATCTCACTAATCATTTATCGTAATAAAAAAGGAGGCTAAGCTTCCTTTTTTATTGGCTGACTGAAAAGTACAGTTTAAATGAGCAGCTATGCCATGACAGTAACTAAAAAAATGATTAGCATGCACAGCAATGAGATTCGATAAAACAATAAAGCCGAAGGAAAATATTATGTTGGCATATGATGCAGATTTAGAATTATTCCGTGATAATTTTAAACGTTTTATGAATGAGCATATTGCTCCACATTACGACCAATGGGAACGTGAAGGAATTATGCCGCGTTCAGTGTGGAATCAACTGGGCGAAAATGGCTTTTTATGTGTGGATGTCCCAGAAGAATATGGCGGTTATGGGGTTCCAACTTACTATTCATTAATGTTAGTTGAAGAGTCTGCTCGAGCTGGTTTTTGTGCATTATCAACTGCTATTTCATGTCACTCTGAAATTGCTGCACCTTATATTTTACATATTGGTACAGAAGAGCAAAAACAATATTGGTTGCCGAAAATGGTAACTGGTGAAGTGGTTGGGGCAATTGGTATGACTGAACCGGGTGCTGGTTCAGACTTACAATCAATGCGTACGAGCGCCATTTTACAAGATGACCATTATTTACTAAATGGATCAAAAACATTTATTTCAAATGGTCAACATGCTGACCTTGTGGTGCTTGCAGTAAAAACCGATCCTCAAGCGCGTGCGAAAGGGGTATCGTTATTATTGGCAGATACACATTTGGATGGCTTTAAGAAAGGTACCAACCTCGACAAAATCGGTTTACATTCTCAAGATACTTCTGAGCTATTTTTTGACAATGTTAAGGTTCCTAAAAACCAGTTACTCGGTCAAGCTGGGCAGGGGTTTGCTTACTTAATGCAAGAGTTACCACGTGAACGTACAGCCATTGCATCTACCGCTATTGGCGCTATTCGTGGTGCAATTGATTTGGCAACGGCTTATGTAAAAGAACGTCATGCATTTGGCCAGCCTATTTCACAGTTCCAAAATACGCGTTTTGTTTTAGCTCAAGCAAAAATTGATGAGCTTGCTACGGCTGCTTTTTACGAGAGAAACGTTGCTCTATATCAAGAAGGTAAGCTAGATGTGGAAACAGCAGCCGCACTTAAAAGTTTTAGTACGGATATGCAAATGAAAGTAGCTGACAACTTGCTGCAACTTTTTGGTGGTTATGGTTATATGACTGAATATCCAATTTCACGTTTCTTTGTAGATGCTCGTATTCAGCGTATTTACGGTGGTACAAATGAAATTATGAAAGAAATCGTAGCGCGTGGCTTAATTGGTAAAGCCTAATTAAATAGTTTTAAAAAAAGCCTACCTTTGAGTAGGCTTTTTTATATTACCTATTTGTTAGTTCGATAAATGACAGGATAGTCTTGTTGCTTGGGTAACTTGTGTAAGGCCTGATTGATCTTTATTAAAAATGCATCGGCTTCATCTTGACGAAAAGAGTCTTCGGTATATTTGCTACGTTTTTGATTGATGCCACAACCCGTTATTTCCATATTTTCAGGATTAAATGACCAGTCATTTGGATTCTTTAAGTTAATGTCTAAATCACTTTCACAGCTTTTCCATAAATGTAAAAACTCATTTGATAATTCTGTTTTAAATCCTCGTGCTGGATAGACCGAGAAGCCTTTCATTTCGGGATTAGAAAATTGTATAAACATATCTACTGGCATACCTCCCCAAATGATTGCTGTATTTTCTGGTAATGCAATGCCTGATAAATTTTTTTCTTTTAAAGCATGTGTTTGCTCAAATTTCTGTCTGAAATTTTGCGATTGATAGGTCAGCTTGGTTTGAGGTGGGATTGGAATACCACGAATTTGATTACTGACAGTCGTCATATAGTACGGAGAATTATCAGTACCATTGCAACCTGCAATTATTGGACAACCGCCGCAAGCCGTTAAACTAAAAGTTGTAAAACCCAATAGGCTTAAAACAATAATTTTATTCATTCTATTTTACTGTTGTTATGACATATTGGGTCAGTATAACCAATCCATGCATTAAGAGGGCTATCTTTAAGAACAACGAAATAATCAGCTTTAAATGTAATTATGTTTTTACTTGGCTGGCTGATCTAATGGTCCATCAAATAAAGATTTACAGCTTTCTAAATTTTGACAAGAAGCAAACATAAGTGCTTTAGGTAAGCTCGCATACAAATTTGTAATGTGTTGTTCGGCAGGGTTATAAAAATGCCAATAACTAAATTCGTTTGAACGTTTATTTTCTAAAGCTTTAAAAAAGTCTGCTTCATTAAGCGTATTATTAAGTTGAGTAAGAGGGCCACCTTGTTCATGTGTACCGACTGTGGTCATGAGTAAAGGGAAATGATTTAGTTTTTGACTTTGCCAATGTTCTAACTGTTGAAATAACATGCCTTGATCAAACCACAAAGAAGGACTTGCAGCGAAGTAACGCTGAAATGCATTTGGCTTTTGAAAAAAATGATAAAGCACAAACAAGCCTCCAAAAGAGTGCCCATAGAGGCTTTGTTGCTGGCTGTTAACCGGAAACTGTTTTGCAATTTCAGGTTTGAGTTCGTTATTTAAAAAGGCAATGAACTGATCAGCACCACCATATTTATATTTACCGTGTGCTTGAAATTGGGCAGAAGGTTCTGGTGTGTAATCATAAGCACGCTTTTGCACATCAAAGGTTTTTTGATGTGGATAACCAACAGCTACAATCATGAGCGGATCTAAACCTAATTTAGTCGAACCTGCTCCAATTGACTGAGCAATATTGGCAGCACTAGGGAAAGTTGCATTTCCATCTAATATATAAAGTACAGGGTAACCATGTTGGGGTGGGGCCACAGGCGGTTTATAAATTTGAATTAGATATTCATGACCTGTATTTTTAGATTTGATTTGGAATTGTGCCTGATTATTTTGAAAAACGATTTTTGATTGATCTTTTATTGAAGGTTGAGCCAAAACAGGCGTACTTATTAAAGTTCCCAAGAGAAAACTACAAGATAAAAAGAAAAATGGTTTAAGCATAATAAAGTTAAGAAAATGTTATAAGTAAAATAATAAATGAAAATCATTATCAAATAAAGTAATCTTATTGACAGGTTTGAGAGTGATTAACGAAAAAAGCCGGTACACCGATATTGCCTAACAAATCAAAGCCGACTATTGTTATACTCTCGTTTAAAAGATGATTTTTCTGAGGCTGCATTCCAATGATCAACGATGATCAAAACAAAACGACTTCTCTTAGTTTAGAACAAATTCGCGAAGATATTGATAGCGTAGATCAACAGATTCAAGAGTTATTAAATCGCCGCGCAAGCCTTGCTGAAGCTGTTGCTAAAGCTAAATTTGCTTCCGAAGAGAATCCTTTGTTTTATCGTCCTGAACGTGAAGCACAAGTATTACGCAAAGTTATGGAACGCAATCAGGGACCTTTATCTGATGTAACCATGGCGCGTCTGTTCCGTGAAATTATGTCTGCTTGCCTTGCTTTAGAAGCTCCGCAAAGCATTGCATTCTTAGGACCTGAAGGTACTTTTACGCAATCTGCTGTGCTTAAACATTTTGGTAAAGATGCAGTTGTACGTCCATTACCAACTATTGATGAAGTGTTCCGTGAAGTAGAAGCGGGTAGTGCACATTATGGTGTAGTTCCAGTTGAAAACTCATCTGAAGGTATTGTGAACCACACACTAGATTGCTTTAAAACATCGAATTTAAATGTGATTGGTGAAGTTGAATTGCGTATTCATCATCAATTCTTGGTTTCTGAAAATACGCGTAAAGACAGCATTAAACAGATTTATGCGCACCAGCAAACTTTGGCGCAATGCCGTCAGTGGTTAGACGCGCATTATCCAGGTGTTGAACGTGTTGCCTTAAACTCAAATGCAGAAGCTGCACGCCGTATTCGCAACGAATGGCACTCAGCAGCAATTGCATCTGATATTGCAGCAGGTATGTATAATCTTGAAATCTTGCATAGCAATATTGAAGATAATCCGGAAAATACCACTCGTTTCTTAGTGATTGGCCGTGAAAAAATTCCACAAAGTGGTAATGACAAAACATCGTTATTAATTTCAGCACATGATCGTGCAGGTGCTTTATTAGAAATTTTAGCGCCGTTTGCAAAACATAATATTAGCTTAACGAGTATTGAGACCCGTCCAGCATTACCTGAAAAATGGGCTTATGTATTCTTTATCGATTTAGAAGGTCATATTGATCAAGAAAACGTTGCTGCTGCAATCAATGATATCCGTCCAATGGTAAAAGAGCTTCGTATTTTAGGTTCTTATCCTGCTGCTGTTCTTTAATTACTTACGTTGGAATAATGACATGTATCCAAAGGAATATGTCATTAAGCTTAAAAAACAAATTGCTCAAAGATTTAAATAACTTTGAGCAAAAATAAAGTTGAAGTTATGTCACAACCCCTATTTAAAAAAGTTGCATTTATTGGTTTAGGACTCATCGGGTCGAGTTTGGCTCGCGTTATCGTTGCAGAAAAGTTGGCGACAACTATTGTGGCATCTACACGTTCACAGAAAACTTTAGAAGATGCAAAATCACTTGGTTTAATACAAGAAGGATTTTCCGATCCTGTAGAGGCCGTGAGAGGGGCGGATTTAATTGTTTTAGCCTTACCTGTACGTGCTACACAAAAAGTGCTTGAGCAAATTAAACCTTATTTGTCAGAAACCACAATTGTAACCGATGTGGGAAGTACAAAAGGTAATGTGGTTGATGCAGCAAAAGCTGTATTTGGTGAAGATTTACCAACGGGTTTTGTACCCGGGCATCCTATTGCAGGTAGTGAACACACGGGTGTTCATGCAGGTAAAGTCGATCTCTTTGCAAATCATAAAGTGATTTTAACGCCGTTACCAACAAGTGCAGAATGGGCTGTTGAGAAACTAATTCAACTTTGGTCAGCTGCTAAAGCTGAAGTTATTTGTATGGATGTTGCTAAACATGATGAGGTTTTGGCACATACGAGCCATTTACCGCATTTAATGGCATTTAATCTAGTCGAGCAACTTGCAAACCGTGAAGATAACTTGGATATTTTCCGTTATGCGGCTGGTGGTTTCCGTGACTTTTCACGAATTGCAGCAAGTGATCCTCAAATGTGGCATGACATTTTCTTTGCCAATAAAACCGCTATCTTAAATGCTGTAGATGGCTTCGAAAAGCAACTTACCGTACTTAGAAAATTGATTGAAAACGAAGATTCTCATGCATTAATGGGTTTACTCGGCCATGCTCAGGCAGCACGGCAACATTTCAATCATATGTTAGCCAAAAAACCTTTAATGGAGAAAAATAAGGTGACACAGCAATTCAGTATCTTACCGGGAAATAAGGCGTTTAAAGGTAAATTTACCGTACCGGGTGACAAATCTGTGTCACATCGCTCCATTATGTTTGGTGCTATTGCCGAAGGCACCACCCATGTAACTGGCTTCTTAGAAGGTGAAGATGCTCTAGCAACTTTACAAGCTTTTCGTGATATGGGTGTAAGCATCGAAGGCCCTAAAAATGGTGAAGTGACCATTCATGGCGTGGGTATGCATGGCTTAAAAGCACCAGCAAGTGCATTGTATATGGGTAACTCTGGTACAAGCATGCGTTTACTTTCAGGTATGCTTTCTGCACAAAAGTTTGATTCTGTTATGACAGGTGATGCATCACTTTCTAAACGTCCAATGGAGCGTATTGCTAAACCCTTACGTTTAATGGGTGCGCAAATTCAAACAACAGGCGAGAAAGGTACACCACCTGTAAGTATTACTGGTGGTCAGCAATTAAAAGGTATTCAATACGATTTACCTATGGCATCTGCTCAAGTGAAGTCTGGTATTTTACTTGCTGGTTTATGGGCTGAAGGTGAAACTTCGGTAACTGAGCCGGAACCAACACGTGATCATACAGAGCGTATGCTTCGTGCATTTGGCTATGATGTTAAAACTGAAGGTAATAAAATCTCACTCGTTGGTGGTGGAAAATTAGTAGGTACTAATATTCAAGTACCATCTGATATTTCATCTGCTGCTTTCTTTATGGTGGGTGCTGCAATTACTGAGGGTGCAGACGTTGTACTTGAAGCGGTAGGCATTAACCCAACACGTACAGGTGTAATTGAAATTTTAAAACAGATGGGTGCCGACCTGACTGTTGAAAATGAACGTATTGCTGGTGGCGAACCTATTGCTGATATTCATATTAAAGGTTCACGTACCCTTAAAGGTATTCATATGCCTGAAGATCAAGTACCTTTGGCAATTGATGAATTCCCAGCATTATTTATTGCAGCGGCTTGTGCTGAAGGGCAAACAGTACTCACAGGTGCGGCAGAGCTTCGTGTGAAAGAATCTGACCGTATTCAAGTTATGGCAGATGGTTTAAAAATCATGGGTATTGACTGCACACCAACTGAAGATGGCATCATCATCGAAGGAAAAGGCAAATCTGGCGATTGGTCACCAATCTTTGCTGGCGGTGAAATCGAATCGCATCATGACCATCGTATTGCTATGAGTTTTAGTATGGCAGGGCTTCGTACTTCTGGTCCGATTACAATTCATGGTACTGAAACTGTTGCTACAAGTTTCCCAACATTTACTGAGTTGGCGAATCGTGCAGGTTTAACGATTGAAGTTAGCCAATAACTTTTGACCTAATACATTTTATAATTGCTAACACAATAGCAACGGCAGCAGCGAGCTAAAGGCTTGGCTGCTGTTTGTTTATTGCTTATGCTAAGTGCAGATAATGATAATAGTGTTAGGACAAAGGATGAAAAAATTACAATTTATTGCCAGTTGCCCAGAACATGGGGTGCTTGATCATCCACCAAATGAATGCCATATCACTCAAGAATATGTAGCGGCCTTATTATTTAAACAATTGGGGCATTATGGTTTCGATGCACAGCATATTGTACATGAGCATGAAAAAGTAGAAGTAAGCATTGATAATCATCTTTTGCCGTTGTCTATTACTTGCCAGAAAACGGACCACGATGGGCATTTAATGTGTGAAATCTCTGCCAATCCAGATGAAGAACAAGACTGGTTTGAGAAAATCGAAACACAAAGCATTATTCGTCAGCTTGCGCAGGCTGTTGAAAATAGTTTGAAAGCCGATCAGAGTTTCTCCGAATTTGTTTGGAAGTCTTGATCAATTAAATATATTTTATGAAGTAAGGGTGAACATATTTGTTCACCCTTTTTATTTATTAATATTGATAAGAATTATTTATTTTTGTAGTGACATTATTTAATAAAAATTAACAAACAAAAAAATAATATTGTTTGAATTTTGAACTAATTTTCTATTAATTTAAAAATGCTTTTTAACAAAGAACTACTCAATTTCCTCTTCTTATTTATATTATTTTACAGAGAATTAACATGAATATAATTTCCAGTAATTATTCAAAAGGCTTTGGTATATTGATTATCTCCTTATTATCAGCGTGTAATAGTGATGATAAAGATACGACCATAAACTCAACAAATCAGAAGTTGCTAGAAGGAACTATTACTTCCTTGGAGAATCTTAAACAAACTTTGGTATGGCAAGAAAATCAATGTGATAGTGTCTATTCTAAAGTTATTGGTGAGGCGACAATTGCTCAAAAATCAGCGGCAGAACTAAGAGCCAATATCGCGAGTTCAAATAATTTAGGAGTTTTTCTTGATAATCAAATTATTCCCAAACTAGCTCAGCTTACTGATGAGTCGACAGTATTAAGAGCGAGATGTAATGCTCCTGACTATGATGGAACTGGAGTAAGTATTGAGCGGCCTGCTATGCTTAGAGAAATGTTAAGTGAGTGGAAAGGAACAATTAATTTATTAATTCGTCAAATAAATAACCCTCCTAATATGAATCCTGAAATTAAATTAGCTTCATTAACCAATATCAATATTAATCAATTAACGGCAGCAAAATCTAAATTTAAAGATTGTTCAGATAGCTTTTGTCCAGAAATGACGGTTATTCCAGCTGGTAGTTTTTTAATGGGCGGAAATATAAATGAGCAAGAGCAACAAAATGTACCTGCTCAATCTCGGTCATATGAATTACCTCAACATTTAGTACAAGTCGAAAAACCATTCGCAATGTCAACTTATGAAACAACAATTGCTGAGTTTCAGGCTTTCCAAAAGGAAACTGGCTGGGAAGTCGAGGGGTGTCGTAATTGGGAAACACGCAATGGGGTCTTCAATATGTGGTATCGAGATGATTTAAATCCGAATAATTCGGGTATGAATCAAACACCTCAGGATCCTGTTGTATGTGTACGCCGTGAAGATGGAAGAGAATTTGCGAAATGGTTATCTAAAAAAACAGGTCAGACCTACCGTTTACCAACAGAAGTTGAGTGGGAATATGCGGCGCGTGCTGGAACGACAACAGCCTATTATTGGGGGGATGACCTTAATCTTGACCAAGCTTGTAAATATGCAAATGTATTAGATCCAACAACAGTTGTAGCACTACCACAAACTAATGGTTGGAGTTTATTTAATTGTACAGATGGTTATGCTTTTACGTCACCAGTAGGGAAGTTTTTACCAAACAATTTCGGTTTATATGATATGAGTGCCAATGCCCGAGAATGGGTCGATGATTGCTGGCATGCAAATTATGAAAATGCTCCTAGTGTAAATCGTCGTTGGGGTGAGGAAAATAATGGACAGTGTAACTTCCCAGTTTTACGTGGGGGAGCATGGATATATAACACTTATAACGTACGAACTGCCTATCGTAATGCTTATGTAACTTCACAAGCCCGTTCAATCATGTGGGGTTTCCGTTTGGTACGTGAAATTTAACTTTGATTTTTATATCTAATCTATTCTACATTTAGAGTCATTTTTAATTTATCAGCGTCGATTTTAATAAAGGCTAAAACTGCGCTGATAAATTCTTATCTTTGAATAAACCTAAGTTTATTAAGAATATTTTTGAGAGTATAAATATATGGTGCCATTTGATTTTTCAAACTTATCTCCTCAAATTGTTTGGCAGCATTTTCAAACACTTTGTACGATTCCGCGCCCCTCAAAGCATGAACAACAGCTTCGTGAGTATCTAAAAAACTGGGCCGAAAGTCGAAATTTAGAAACTTACGTAGATGAAGTTGGTAATTTAATTATCCGAAAGAATGCAACTACGGGTAAAGAACATGTATCTGGCGTTATTCTTCAAGGCCACTTAGATATGGTTACACAAGCTAACACTGGCACAGTACATGATTTCTTTAAAGACCCGATTCGTCCTGTTCTTGAGGATGGCTGGTTAATTGCCAAAGACACTACTTTAGGTGCAGACAATGGCATAGGAGTAGCTTTGGCTTTAGCTGTTTTAGATTCAAATGATATTGCTCATGGACCAATAGAAGTTCTTTTAACAGTCGATGAAGAAGCAGGTATGAGCGGTGCACGACTTTTAGAAGCCGGTATATTAAAAGGAAAAAGGTTATTTAATATTGATACAGAAGAATGGGGCGAGTTGTATCTAGGGTGTGCTGGTAGTATTGATGTTGAGGTAGAGCAGCCGCTTAGCTATGAACCAATTTCTAAAGATTTAAATATTGTGAATATTCAGGTGGCTGGTCTTAAAGGCGGGCACTCTGGCGTAGATATTCATTTAGGACGTGGCAATGCTAACGTTATTTTGGCTCGCTTTTTAAATCAATATTTAGGCTCACTTGGTGGGCATCTTGTTGAGTTTACAGGTGGCACGGCGCGTAATGCTTTACCGAGAGAAGCTGTAGCGACTATTGCAATTTCATCTAACCAATTGCCTAAATTAGAAAAATTACTCGATGAATATCAAACAGCATGGAAAAAACAGCTACAAGGTATTGATGACAATCTGCAATTAATTATTCAGCCTAATAGTGCTGAAGTGACTGAAGTGATTACTCAACAACAGCAAAACGAGTGGTTACAAGCTTTAGCAACAAGTCCTTATGGCGTTGCAAGTATGAGTCAAGCTTTACCAGATGTAGTTGAAACTTCAAATAATATTGGGGTGGTAAAACTAAATCCAGAAGGTGGAAAAGCTGTCTTAATGGTTCGCTCAATGGTAAATCAAGAAGCTCAAGATTTTGCAGAAAAAATTCAGGCCCATTTTAGCCAGTTTAATATCGCTTCTGCACTCACACCATTAGTTTCGGGTTGGACACCAAATCCTGACTCAGCGGCTTTAAAGTGCTTGCAACAAGCCTATCAAAAGGCATTTAACATTGAGCCAAATCTAAAAGTAATTCATGCAGGCTTGGAGTGTGGGATTATTGCCGAGCATTATCCAGATTTACAGATGGTATCGTTTGGACCGGATATTCAAGGTGCGCATGCACCGGGTGAACGAGTCAAAGTTGATACTGTAGAGAAATGCTGGAAGCTATTGGTAACGGCTTTGGCATCTGTAGAGTAGTTTTTTAGAAATAAGAAGCTCAATCATGAGCTTCTTAAACTTTAACCTTTACGTGAAAATGATCTGGATTTAACTCGATTTCACAATAAATTTGTTGTTTAAGTGATTTTTAAAAGTTGTCCTGTTTCATTTAAAGTAAACTCATCAAAATCATTCGCTAAATAAAAATGACCTTTATAAAACTGGCGAACTTCTTCGGCAATAGCTAGCTGCCCAGCTTTATCCTGATGTCTAGGGCTAAAATGCGTCAGAATTAAATTACCCAAAGATTGCTGTTCTGCAAATTCAGCCACCATTTTTGCTGAGCTATGCATTGGACCTTTGCCGACTTTATCTAAAACCGTTTGCAAGTATGTTGATTCGTGAATAAGGAGTTGGGCATCTTTGCAAGCGTTAGCTAATAGCTCTGGTTGGTCATTATCACCACCTATAATTGCATGAACTTGTTGATTTTGAATTTTGATAAAGTCTTGAGCTTTTAAAGTTTGTCCCTCAAATTCAACATTGTAGCCACGTTTTAAATGGCCCCACATATCGCCTTGAGGCACGCCTAGCTGTGTGAGAGCTTGGGTATCTAACTTCTTCTGAATAGATTTGATATAAATACTAAAAGCAAAACTTGGAACACGATGGCTTAGAGGATGTGCTTGAACAATAAATTCATCAGTGATCTGTTGTGGCTGTATTGCATCATTCACATCAATAAATTGAAGGGAATAGGGTAAATGTAAATCTGTAAGCTGGGCAGTGATTTCAAACCATTGCTGAATTTCTTTCGGTGCAATCACGATTAAGGGTTTGCTACGGGCATTCATGCCTGCACTTGCCAATAAACCAACTAGACCATAACAATGATCGCCGTGAACATGTGTAATACAAATGGCAACTAGGTTTTGCAAGGAAAGTTTAGCTTGTTGAATGCGGTGCTGGGTACCTTCGCCGGCATCAACTAAAATCCAGTCCTTATTTTTGCTGTTACGAACCGCTAATCCTGAAACATTACGGGAAAGTGTGGGTACACCTGATGATGTGCCTAAAAAAGTAAAATGAAGCATATTCTTGGAATTTTTTAATCAAATGCGTAATTTATATTATAGACACTTATTAGAATTTTATAAAAATTATAGTAAATGATAGCGACCGAGTAAAAAAATATTTGGCACGTTCTGGGTTAAGTTGGAATAATTTTCAATAAGGACATACTTGAAAATGATGGGCATACTCTCAAGTTATGCCCATCAAATACACTTTATTTCATGATAATAAAGCGTGTAATGATTTGACGAAGCTGTTTTAAATAACCTGTAAAGAAGTGGTTAGCGCCCGGTAAAATCGTAATTGGATGCTTCTGCGGTTTTGCCCATGCAATTGCATCTGAAAGTAAAGTAATATCATCTTGCTCACCATGAATGAGCAGAATATCACCTTGAATTTCAGGGGTTTTATAGTGACGTAATCCCACAACAGTAGCTGTTGGTAAACCACACAAAATTAATTGTACTGGCTGTAATTCAGGGCTAAGCTGCGCATGACATTTTGCCAAAACATGTGAGCCGAAGCTAAAACCGCCTGCATAGAATGGTAAGCCTTCATGAAGCTTACGAACGTGTTCAATCACAGCTAAAATATCTTCGGTTTCGCCATGGCCTTCATCATGAACACCTTCACTGCCACCTAAACCACGGAAACTAGGACGGTAAACAATACAACCATATTCATTAAAGATTTGGGTTAAAAGAGCAGGGACTTTATGTTGAGGAGTTCCACCTTGCAATGGGTGCGGATGGCAAACAACCGCAAAGCCTTTGATTTCACCTTCAGGGCGGTCTACAAAAAGTTCAATTTTACCTACTGGACCCTGAATGAAAATTTGCTCAGACATATAAGAATCGATAAATAACAATACGTATTCCTATTTTACCGATAGTCGTCATTGAAAACACGAGTTAGCATTAAAAAATATCTACTGTTATAGTTGGTATTAAGAATAATTTTTTCAGGTTATCTATGCTTGCTTTAATTTCTCCTGCAAAAACTTTAGATTATGAAACAGCGTTACCTACAGATGAGTTTACTCAGCCGCGCTTATTAGAAAACTCAGCACAATTAATTGATGTTTGCCGCAAACTTTCCGCTTCGGAAATTGCGACTTTAATGAGTGTTAGTGAAAAAATTGCCACACTCAATGCAGACCGTTTTAGAGATTGGCATCCCGAATTTAATTTCTCAAATGCTCGCCAAGCAATCTATGCATTTAAAGGTGATGTTTACACTGGTTTAGATGCTTATCATTTAAAAGGTAAAGATATTGATTTTGCACAGCAGCATTTGCGTATGCTCTCTGGTCTATATGGTTTATTGCGTCCTTTAGATTTAATGATGCCTTATCGTTTAGAGATGGGTACTAAATTAAAAAATACGCGCGGTCATAATTTGTATGAATTCTGGGGTGATATCATCACTAACCAAATTAATGAAGACTTGGCCGCAATTAAATCTGAATTATTAGTAAATCTAGCTTCGGATGAATATTATAAGTCTGTCAATGAAAAGAAAATTAAGGCTGAAATTGTGAAGCCTGTTTTCCTTGACCAGAAAAATGGCAAATATAAAGTTATTAGTTTCTATGCGAAAAAAGCACGCGGTTTAATGGCTCGTTTTATTGTTGAAAACCAATTAAATAAAGCCGAGGATCTTAAGGCTTTTAATACCGAAGGTTACTACTTTGATGCTGATAACTCATCTGCAAAAGAGTTGGTATTTAAACGTGATGAGCAAGTGGCTTAATTAAATTAATAATTTCACATGCCATGCGGCCTTTGGTCTCATGTTTAATTTATTAAACTCTATAAGGGTTATGCCTTACTTTTGAAAGGTCAAAAGTAACAAAAACCTTTGTTGAACAGAGGGCACATCCATGTGGCCCCTGTTCAACAGTGGCATCCATGCCACTCGGCACGATAGCTTTTGTTATCGTGCTTTAAAATTTAGGCAAAATTAATGATTACTTAAAGAAGTAACCTGTTTCTGGCGAGCTTGCATTTGCCATGCGTTTACGTGGCATACGTCCAGCTAAAAATGCTTCACGTCCAGCTTCAACAGCTTTCTTCATTGCAGAAGCCATTAAAATAGGATTTTGCGCAGCAGCAATTGCTGTATTCATGAGTACGCCATCACAACCAAGTTCCATCGCAATAGCTGCATCACTTGCTGTACCAACACCTGCATCTACTAAAACTGGTACTTTCGCATTTTCTTTAATAATTGAAATGGTGTGCGGGTTTAAAATACCTAAACCTGAACCAATCAAACTGCCTAAAGGCATAATTGCAACACAGCCCATACTTTCAAGTTCTTGCGCAATGATTGGGTCATCCGAGGTATAGACCATAATTTCAAAACCGTCATCAATTAAAGTACGAGCAGCTTTTAAAGTCTCGGTTACATTTGGATATAAGGTTTTTTCATCGCCCAACACTTCAAGCTTTACTAGGTTATGACCATCCAGTAATTCTCGGGCTAACATGCATGTACGTACTGCGCTGTCAGCATCAAAACAACCTGCGGTATTTGGCAAGATAGTATATTTTTCTGGTGGAATAACTGAAAGTAAATTCGGTTGATCTGGATTTTGTCCAATATTCACACGGCGGATTGCGACAGTTACGATTTCTGCACCACTGGCTTGAATGGCTAAATCCGTTTCATTTAAGTCTTTATATTTGCCAGTTCCTACCAATAAACGAGATTGAAAAGAACGTGAACCAATAATGAGAGGGGTGTCTTGCATGGATAACTCCGACTTAGCCGCCGCCAACAGCGTGAATAATTTCGATACGGTCATGTTGAGCAATCATAATTTGCTCTAATTTGCTTTTAGGTACGATTTGCTGATTGTGTTCAACAGCAAAACGTTTTCCTTCAAGTGCCAACTCCTGAATGAGTTGCAAAAGGTTTTGGCTAGGCGTGTCCGTTAATTCGCCATTTAAATAAATTTGCATGATCACATTCCGATTATTTTGCGTATTTGAAAGCATTCCAAGCCAAAACTAGCCATCCAGCAATCATTAAGGCTCCACCGATTGGCGTAATTGCGCCTAATATGCGTGGTAAACCTAATGCCATGATATAAAGCGAACCACAAAAGAACAGAATGCCAATCTGAATAAGCAAGAAAGATAACTTGATTGGGAAATGGGGAAGAACCTTACTTAGAATACCAAGGGCTAATAGCCCAAGTGCATGATAAAAAAAGTAGTCGGTTGCAGTCTGCCACCAAGCAATTTGTTCAGGGCTCGCGTGAGCTTTAAGACCATGTGCTCCAAAAGCACCCAACATGACTGCAAAAGCAAGATTAAGGGCTGAAATGGCAATCCACATAACAAAAAACGCAACTGAATAATGAAAGGCAACGTTACCATAGAATAGGTTGGCTAAACATAGCCAGATAAAATAAAAGGGCTGATCGCCCTTTTATTTTTTATTTACTTTAGCTTGCTGACATAGCGACTTTAATTTTTTCCATCGCATTTTTTTCAAGCTGACGAATACGTTCTGCTGATACATTATATTCAGCAGCAAGCTCATGTAGGGTAGATTTATCATCATCTAACCAACGGCGCTGCAAAATATTACGCGAACGATCATCTAACTGGTCCATTGCATCATGTAAAGCAGATGTACTTTGCTCTTCCCAGTCTTCATTTTCAACTAAACGAGCAGGGTCGTAACGGTTATCTTCCAAATACAAGGCAGGTGCTGTATGTGGAGTATCGTCGTCATCATCGCCTTGCGCTTCAAAAGCAGCATCATAAGCAGTTAAACGACCTTCCATTTCCAAAACTTGTTCTGGAGTTACATTTAAGTCGTTAGCAATAGATTGTGCTTCTTCGAGTGTTAATTTTTTACTCGATTTTTTCAAACTACGTAAGTTGAAGAAAAGTTTACGTTGAGCTTTAGTCGTTGCAATTTTTACAATACGCCAGTTACGAATAACGTATTCATGGATCTCTGCCTTAATCCAGTGGACGGCAAAAGATACGAGACGTACGCCCATATTTGGGTCAAAACGTTTTACGGCTTTCATTAAGCCTAAGTTACCTTCTTGAATAAGGTCGCCTTGAGGGAGGCCATAACCTGCATAGCTGCGCGCAATATGAACAACAAAACGTAAATGCGACATTACCAGCATTTTTGCGGCATCAAGATCTTGGTCATAATAATAACGTTCAGCAAGTTCTTTTTCTTGCTCGGCCGTTAAAATAGGAATCTGATTGACAGTACTGATATATGCACCAAGGTTTACACCGGGCGCAGACAATGACAGGGGCATCAATTGATTGCTGCTGTCACTCATGAGTTCTCCTTATAGGATAGGATGGATTAACCAATAAATTCATCTTAATTTGAATTGGCTTCATAATTAAGGAAAATTGGGTAGAAAAATGTAAAATTTTATGCAGTTTCTAATCTTAGATTTTAACAAAGAATCATTGAGTTTCAATTAAATAGTGAAATTCTCTTTCTGAAATCTGCATGGTTTGACACATAAAATGATGTAAAGTGCAGTAACGCGTTACATCAATTTCACTATGCGGGTCAGATGATTTCAATAAAAATAGCTGCTTTCCTGATACTTTCTTAAGTTCACGTTTTAACATTAATAAAGGCATTGGACATGGTTGACCAAGGGCATTAATTTCAATAGGTGCTACAGCAGAAGAAGTAGTGCTCATTCATTTTAAAAACAAATAAAAAAAATATTTTAACAAATTTTTTTACGAACTCTAGGTGTTTTATAAAAATTAAGAGCTAAAGGAATACATAAAAATTATTGTAATAAGCTGTTTAAAAAAAGAGCTAAAAATAGGGGAAATATTTGAAAAAAATTCTATTAATTGTCATAAACCCGTGTTAAGCTCGAACCGTTTTAGGAATTACCACACAGTTAAATTGTTTTAATAACCTATAACAAATGGATGTAACCGGAAATTGTTGATAGTTTTACAGAATGATTACAAGCTTTAAGATTATAAAAATTTTAAAACCTTGTTTGCTCTGCTGTTTGCAACACCGGAAGGTCCTTTTTTCATCATCTGAGGATTGACTTATGACAGCTCGTGAACAAGGCGTAGTAAAGTGGTTTAATGACACTAAAGGCTTTGGTTTTATTCAACGTAACGGCGGCGACGATGTATTCGTTCACTTCCGTGCAATCGTAGGTGACGGTCACCGTTCTCTACGTGACGGTCAACGTGTAGAATTTAGCGTTGTACAAGGTCAAAAAGGTTTTCAAGCTGAAAACGTTCAGCCTTTAGACTAAGACTAATTCATCTTTTTGATGAATCATGGACGCTCCAATTTTTGAATTGGGGCGTTTTTGTTTATAATGATCTTCTCATTCGAGAGATTGTTTGTTAGAGCGCGTATTTATGACATCTGGTTTTGAAACCTTGAATTTACATCCGCAACTTAAAAAGGCGATTGATGCTTTAGGGTTTACTCAAATGACCCCAATTCAGCAAAAGGTTTTAAAATATACATTAGCCGGGCACGATGCAATTGGGCGAGCACAGACAGGAACAGGTAAGACAGCTGCTTTTCTGATTAGTGTAATTAATGATTTACTCAATAATCCGGTTAAAGAACAACGTTTCCGTGGCGAACCTCGTGCTTTAATCTTGGCGCCTACTCGTGAGTTGGCCTTGCAAATTGAAAGCGATGCAAAGTTTCTCACAAAATTCTCTAATTTACATTTAGTGACCCTATTGGGTGGTGTTGATTTTGATAAGCAGAAGAAGCAACTTGATGCTAATTTTGTCGATATCATGGTTGCTACACCAGGACGTTTAATCGATTTTGTAGAACAAAAAGAAGTCTGGCTCGATCAAATTGAATTTTTGGTGATTGATGAAGCTGACCGATTATTAGATATGGGCTTTATTCCTTCGGTAAAACGTATTGTTCGTTATTCACCACGTAAGGAACAACGTCAAACCCTGATGTTCTCGGCGACTTTTAGTTACGACGTCTTAAATTTAGCAAGACAGTGGTTGTTTGAGCCGGTAACAGTTGAAATTGAGCCTGAACAAAAGACCAATAACGATGTAGAACAACGTGTTTATGTTGTAGCTAAACAAGATAAATATCGTCTTTTACAAGATATTTTACGTGAAGAACCAATTGATAAAGTCATGATCTTTGCCAACCGCCGTGATCAAGTGCGCCGTCTTTATGACCATTTGAAAAAAGATGGATATAAAGTAGGAATGCTATCTGGTGAGATTGCTCAAGATAAACGTTTGAAAATGCTAGAGCAGTTTAAGCAAGGGAAGCATAACATCATGATTGCAACGGATGTTGCAGGTCGTGGTATTCATGTAGATGGCGTATCGCATGTTATCAACTTCACTTTACCTGAGCAGTCTGATGACTATGTTCACCGTATTGGGCGTACAGGTCGTGCAGGTGCACAAGGAGTGAGTATTAGTTTCTTGTCTGAAGATGATGCTTTCTATTTGCCGGAAATTGAAAAAGCAATTGGTAAAAAACTACCACTTACCCGATTAGACGGGTATTGCTAATAAAAAAAATCCCAATCAATTGATTGGGATTTTTTTCAATTAATTAATTTTACAATAGAATGTAAGAGTAGTTTGATAGTCATCATCTTTTGCTAAAGACGCATTTTTACCAGTTAAAGTACCAATAACACCTGCAGCGGCTTCTACCATTTGACCCGTCTTTTCACTTACTACATCTTTTAATACACCATGATAAGTGGTTTTTTCATCAACAATAACAGGAGTTGTATTCTTAGAGCACGTTTTCTGTGCGGCAGTAACTGCATTATTCTTTGCAATTAAATTAGTTTTGCCGATACCAGTCACTTCAAACTGATTATTTTCTTTTTGAATTGCTAAAGTATTTTTAGGAGTGGTAGCACAAGCACCAAGTAATAAAACAACGCCGCTCATTGCGCTCGCTAAAATTATTTTTTTCATGATTCACCTAAGTTAATCGCTAAAAGACATAGCTATTTGAACATAAGTTTTCTATTTGATTTTGAATACGTTGTATGAGTTTTGAAGTTTTGTATTAAAAAATGTCAAACTATAAGTTCACTAAGTTTATAGGCTAGATTCCATGGTGGATTAACGGTAGATTATGCTAATCTATTTCGAATTTTTGAGTTAGATCAATATTAATGACGGATTCAGCAATACAAATAATTCACCAAAATATTCATCAGCGTCAGTCTATTGGCCAATTAATTGAGCCAGCTCCAAACTCAGATCAATTAGAGTTGGCTTTTCAGGCTGCTTTAACTGCTCCAGATCATCATAGGCTTAAGCCAACACGCTTTGTCGTTATTTCTGGTGAACAACGTGCTGCTTTTGGTGAGGTTTTAGCAAAAGCATTGGTAGATTTAGGAGAATCTGACCCCGCTCAGCTGGAACGTGTTAAGCAACATCCTTTTCGTGCTCCGCTACTGATTTTAGCTCTTACACAGTTACAAGATCATCCAAAAGTGCCACATTTTGAGCAAATCTTAAGTACTGGTGCGGCAGTACAAAATCTTTTGTTGTCTTTGCAAGCTCAGGGGTTTTCATCTATGTGGCGTAGTGGTGCTGTTGTTGAATCAACTTGGTTAAAACAGCATTTAGGTCTGCAACCGCATGATTTAATTTCAGGTATTATTTACGTTGGCACAGCAGCTAAAGCAATTGCACCGCGTGCAGATATTGAAAGTAAAGAATTCGTAAAAGTTTGGCAGGCTTAAGCGTCTGTAAAAGTAAGAAATAGGATAATAAAGCATGGCTGAATTTAAGTTTACAGATTTGGTGGAACCTGTTGCGGTCGATAAAAAAACGGCACTACGTATTACCGTTTTAGGGGGCGGTAGCTTTGGTACAGCCATGGCGAATTTAGCTGCTCGTAATGGCTGCGATACCATGATCTGGATTCGTGATGCGGAAACAGCAGAAGAAATTAATAAAACCCATATTAATAAACGTTATTTACCAGACTTCACTTTAGAATCTTCACTACGTGCTGTGTCTGATCTTGAGCAAGCGGTATGTGACCGAGATATTATTTTAGTTGCAATTCCTAGCCATTCTTTCCGCGATGTCTTAAAACAAATTGCTCCTTATATTACTGCACAAGCAGTTGTATCTTTAACTAAAGGTGTTGAAGCTAAAACATTTAGTTTTATGAGCGATATTATTCGTGAAGAACTACCAGAAGTTCCCTATGGTGTATTGTCAGGTCCAAACCTTGCCAAAGAAATTATGGCAGGTATGCCATCTGGTACAGTGATTGCTAGTGATTCTGAACTCGTCCGTTATGCCGTGCAGCATGCGCTTCATAGTGCGTTATTCCGTGTTTTTGGTAGCGATGATGTGCATGGAGTTGAGTTAGGCGGTGCACTTAAGAATATTTATGCAGTCGCGATGGGAATTGGGGCTGCATATAAAATTGGTGAAAATACCAAAAGTATGATTTTAACGCGTGCTTTGGCTGAAATGAGCCGTTTCGCGGTAAAGCAGGGCGCAAACCCGCTTACATTTTTAGGTTTGTCTGGTGTAGGTGATTTATTTGCGACATGTAATAGTCCATTGAGCCGTAATTATCAAATCGGATATGCGCTAGGTTCTGGCAAGACACTTGATCAAGCAAGTAAAGAATTGGGGCAAACTGCTGAAGGTATTAATACAATTGTCCAAGTGCGTGGTAAGGCACAAGAACTAGATGTATATATGCCAATTACCAATGCTTTATATGAAGTCATTTTTGAAGGTGCTCCGCCATTAAATATTGCACTTTCTCTTATGAAAAATGGTCATCGTAGTGATGTGGAGTTTGTTTTACCTCATCATGAAGTCTGACGAATAAATGTCATAAATTGTGGTTATAATGCAGAATTATTAACAAGGAAATTTTATGCAACTGACATTAGTTCGTCATGGGGAAGCTGCTCCACCAGTTAATGGTAATGATATTAAACGTCCCCTTACTGCGCGTGGACATGCACAGGCTGAGCAAACAGCAACATTTTTAAAAGACATTGTAAAACCGGATATTTTTGTTGTTAGTCCTTTGTTGCGTGCTCAGGAAACTTTGACGCATATCCAGACTTATTTTAAAGATGTGCCAGTGCTGTTATGCGACAAAATTAAGCCAGATGATGATGCAAAAGAAGCAGTTGAATGGTTGTCTCAAATTCCTTATGAGTCGATTGTAGTGGTTTGCCATATGAATGTAATAGGTCATATTGCAGAGTTACTTACTCATGAAAATTTCAATCCATTTGCACTTGCTGAAGCTAGAATTTATGATCAAGCTGTTATTGCAAATGGTTTATCAACACAAAAAAATAGTTTTATACCCACAATATAATTAAAAAGGTTATTTAGCCAACATGCTGTATATATGGATGCCTGAAACCAATGGAATATGGCATTGGTCTAACGGAGAGAGCTGGTTGCAGGCTGCGAGTCTCGATCAATTAATACAAGACTTGCAAATACATCAGGGAAAAGAAGCTTCGGTTTTTTTTCCGAGTCGTCATGCACAAATGCTTCAGCAAACTATGGCGAAGTCCCACTACAAACAACTGGGGGCTGATGGGGTTAAATATCTACTTGAAGAGTTTGTGACTTTGCCGATTGATCATATGAAAGTGGTTCACCATTTTCATGCCGATCAGTTAACTGTCTTGGGCGTTGCTCAAGGGATGGTCGAGACATGGCAACATTCTTTGGCTTTGTTGCCAACCAAACTTGTTTCCTTGCTACCAGATTTTCTAATATTGCCAGAGCCGCAAACCGAGCAAGTTATTCTGTGTAATATTAATCACCAACTTTTGGTGCGTGAAAATAAATGGTTGGGTAATTCAATTGATGATTTGGGGCTTTTTTTAGAATTTCAGTCAGCTGAAAAACATTATCAATATAGTGGTTTAACACCAGAGCAACTAGAAAGTTTAGAAGCAGCTTCAAGTACAGAACAACGTTCTGAGTTCGTTTATCAATTTCAGCCATTAGATAAAACTAAGCAGCATCCTTTTAATGTTTTACCAAAATCAAAAGGTCAGGAGCGTACTTTTTCTGGTTATTGGAAGGCATGTGCTGCCGTTATTTTAGCAATTATTGTAGTTCAGTTTAGCTATGATTTATTGCGTTGGGTCAAATTGAAAAAAGTAGCAAATCTAACTGCTGACCAGACAATTGAACAATATAAATACTGGTTTGGACCATCTAGTCGTGTGACTGAACAAAATATAAAAGGTCAATTTGAAAGTCATTTAAGAATGAGTCAGCAAGGTGATACACAAGCACTTTCTTTGTTAAGCCGTGTTGGACCTATTTTAATGCAAAGACAGATTTTGGCTCAGCAACTTAATTATGATGCTTCAATTTTAACGATGGCATTAAAAGCAAAATCGGCAGATGATTTACAAGCTTTGACACAACAATTAAATCAGCAAGGATTTAAAGCTGAGCTAGGTAATGTCCAAGCAAATGGTGGTGGGGCAATTGGGGTGGTGAAAATACAATAATGAAAATGTTAGCTCAATTGCAGAATCGTTTTGATCAGTGGATTGAACAAGTTGTTCAGTACCTAGATCGTTTAACTGTCCGTGAACGCGTTATGGTGGTCTTTACTACAATTTTTGTGGTAGTGGCTATTGTTGGGTCTTCACTTTGGAAAATGCATTCCTTGGCAGAACAACAGCAAAAACGCTTAAATGATTTAAAAGATCTGATGGTGTGGATGCAAAGTAATGCAGTTACTATGAAGCCTGCAAATGAGCTTGAACTTGATAAGTCTGGAAAAATACAAAGGGTAGCTCAACAGCAAGGTTTAACTGTGACTTCTCAGCAAAATGGAGAGCAGTTACAAATTGTTGTAACGCATCAGAATTATGCAATTTTAGCTAACTTTTTAACACAACTTGCACAGATGGGTCTTAGTATTCAGAAGATGGAAATGGTTTCAAGCGAAGGTCAGATTAAATTAACAGCGACAGTTCAATAACATATCAAAATATGCTTATGTCAAGCATGGTGTTTTGTGCTGCCTGTGCCTATAATATGCGTACCTAAAATCAGTAGACTGTGATTGGTATGTTATATTCACTTGCTCGCCCGATGTTGTTTAGTTTAGCACCAGAGCGTGCCCATGAATTAACATTATCCATGCTTGATAAAGCGCATAAGCTAGGCCTGATGCGTCAGACCGTAGAAGCAAAACCTACTACATGTATGGGAATCGAGTTTCCTAATCCGGTAGGTTTGGCAGCAGGTCTAGATAAAAATGGTGCTCATATTGATGCATTAGCCGGATTAGGTTTCGGTTTCATTGAAATTGGTACAATTACACCTCGTCCGCAATCGGGTAATCCGAAACCACGTTTATTTCGTATTCCTGAAGCTAAAGCCATTATTAACCGTATGGGTTTTAATAATGATGGTGTTGATAAACTTATTGAAAATGTCAAAGCTTCAAAGTTTAGAGGCATTTTAGGAATCAATATTGGTAAAAATGCCGATACGCCTGTCGAAAAAGCAGTTGATGATTACTTAATTTGTCTTGAGAAAGTTTATAACTACGCTTCATATATTACCGTCAATATTTCATCACCGAATACTAAAAACTTACGTAGTTTACAAAGTGGTGATGCGTTAACTGAATTACTGCAAACCTTAAAAGCGCGTCAACTTGAGTTGGCTGAGCAATATAACCATTATGTTCCTCTAGTACTTAAAGTTGCTCCGGATTTAACAGCTGAAGATGTTGAGTTTATCTCTGCTCAATTATTAGATTTTAAAATTGATGGTCTTATTGTGACCAATACCACTTTGTCGAGAGAAGGGGTGGAAAACCTGCCTTACGGTAATGAGTCAGGCGGTTTGTCAGGTGCGCCTGTATTTGAAAAAAGTACAGAATGTTTACGTTTATTTGCTCAATCATTGAAAGGACAAATTCCTTTAATCGGTGTGGGTGGTATTTTGTCTGGTGAGCAAGCTTTAGCAAAACAACAAGCTGGAGCAACACTTGTTCAAATTTATAGTGGTCTAATCTATACGGGACCAACGCTTGTAAAGCAATGTGTTGAAGCTATGACCTAATTGAACATGAACACTATTGATATCATCATTCTAATACTTTTGCTCATTGGGGGGCTAAACGGTTTGCGGCAAGGATTTATAAAAGCCTTTGCGAACTTGGTAGGATGGATTTTTGCATTAATTATGGGTGCAAAATATGCTGTTCTTCTAGCTCCGTCAATGTCGGGTTTAAGTCAGGATCCGGTGGTTCAAAAGATTGCAGCTTTTGCATTTATTGCACTCATTATTATTGTTTTAACTTGGATCGTCACCGCATTTTTAAATGGCCTCTTGAAAAGTTTAAAATTGGGGCCATTAAATCGTTTAGCAGGTGGTGCTTTTGGTTCGTTGAAGGGTTTATTGGTTGTTCTTATTACTATGCAAGGTGTTGGTCCTTGGGTAGAAAGTTCACCTCATTGGAAGCAATCCAAATTTATTCAGTTTTTATTGCCTTACGCACCTTTAGCCACGGAGCTTTCTAAAGGGGCAGCAAGTGAGGCTTTTCATCAGATAACATCTGGAGGCGGTGTATCTCGCACTTCTCCAAAACCAATGGACGAGTCGGAAGAACCAGAAATCCGGCCTGACCATTCAACAAAGAATCCTTTTTATTAATTCCTAGCTTGTCTGCGAGGTTGCTATGTGTGGAGTTGTTGGTATAGCCGGTAAATCGCCAGTGAACCAAATGTTGTTTGATGCATTAACGATGTTGCAACATCGTGGGCAAGATGCAGCTGGAATAGTAACCTGCCATGAAGGCCGTCTTTTCCTTCGTAAGGATAACGGTATGGTGCGTGATGTTTTTCATACTCGTCATATGAGAGCATTACTTGGTAATTACGGTATTGGTCATGTGCGCTACCCAACTGCGGGCTCTGCTAGTAGTGCTGAAGCTCAACCATTTTATGTGAACTCACCTTACGGTATTACACTTGCGCATAATGGTAATTTGACCAATGCAGAAGAAATTCATGATGACCTGTTTAAAACAGATTTGCGTCACATGAACACTGATTCTGATTCAGAAGTTCTTTTAAACGTTTTTGCACATGAGTTGCAAAAGAAAGGAACGTTAAATCCTACAGCTGAAGATATTTTTCATACGGTTTCTCGTGTTCATGAGCGCTGCCAAGGTGCTTATGGCGTAGTTGCTATGATCACTGGTCATGGTTTGGTTGGTTTCCGCGATCCAAATGGTATTCGTCCACTGATTTATGGCTCGCGTGTGACTGAACAAGGCGAGATGGAATATATCATTGCATCTGAGTCTGTGGCGATTACTGCTCTTGGTTTTAAAATCGAACGTGATATCGCACCGGGTGAGGCAATTTTCATTGATGCTGAAGGTCAGTTGTTCACTAAACAATGTGCGGCTAATCCAAAATATCGTCCGTGTATTTTTGAATATGTTTATTTTGCTCGTCCAGATGCAATTATTGATGGTATTTCAGTTTATAAAGCCCGTTTAAAAATGGGTGAAAAATTAGCGCACAAGATTTTGCGTGACTGGGGTGAAGACCATGATATTGATGTGGTTATTCCAATTCCAGATACAAGCCGTACTTCTGCATTAGAACTTGCAAATATTCTTGGTGTGAAGTTCCGTGAAGGGTTTATGAAAAACCGTTATATCGGTCGTACCTTCATTATGCCGGGTCAGCAACAGCGTAAAAAATCTGTACGTCAGAAATTAAACCCTGTTGAGTTAGAGTTTAAAGGCAAAAACGTTCTATTGGTTGATGACTCTATTGTACGTGGTACTACGTGTAATGAGATTATTCAAATGGCGCGTGACTCAGGTGCGAAAAAAGTATACTTTGCTTCAGCAGCACCAAAAGTGATGTATCCAAACGTATATGGGATCGATATGCCTGCTAAAACTGAGCTTATTGCATCAGAACGCAGTGTAGAGGAAATCCAGGAAATTATTGGTGCTGATCGTTTAGTATTCCAAGATTTGGAAGATTTGAAGAACGCTGTACGTACAAGTAAGGTTCCTACATTGACTGAGTTTGATTGCTCTGTTTTTGATGGTATCTATGTAACTGGTGGAATTGATGCAGACTATCTGAATAATTTGGAACAGAAGCGTAATGATTCTGCGAAAAAGAAAAAAGATGGTTATATTGATGTCAATATTGATGCAGCGTCCGTAGATTTGACGGGTATTAAAGAAGAATAGAAATAGCCGAAAAAAGCGGGTGTTTCCCGCTTTTTTCTTTTATGATGAAACTTAACAATGTAATTGGGAATATTTACATTGAAAGAAGTAAGCCACTATTTAATCGAAAATAAAAATATGGCATGGTCCATCACTATGTGTTTGGTCGCTGTGCTTTTGACTATTTTTATTTTAAATCTCATTTTAGGTTTACTTGTTCATTTTTTTGATTATAGCCAACCGATTTGGTGGCATGCCTTAAGCCCCTATTTTATTGCTCTTTTGCTTTTTATTATGGTTTGGTCGGTGGTGACCGAGCTTTATATTTTACGTAAAGGTGGTCATTCCCTTGCTAAACAGCTTAAAGCGCGTCGTTTGGTAAAAGGCGAGAGTACACCAGAAGAACATGCGGCATTAAAAATTACAGAACATTTGGCGCAAACATTTTCTCTTAACGTTCCAACTCTCTATGTTTTGCCTGATGAAGTAGGTGTAAATGCATTAACTGCAGGTTTTCACTCAAATGATATTGTCATTATTTTGACTTGGGGAGCTTTACAGAATCTAGATGAATTGGAGCTGTATGGTTTACTGGGTCATGAATTTAACCAAATTTTATCTGGTGAGGCTGTAGAAAATACTAAATTAAAAATTTTATACAGCGGTTTAACGACCTTCAGTCAATGGGGCAGTAAGCTCGCAAAACAAGGTTTTAAGCGCTACAGTCCGGGTTATAAGCATAAGTTCGAGACTGTGTTTGTAGCTGTTGGTGGAGTGATTTGGTTAGCAGGAAGTTTAGGTGTTTTAATCACTCGCTTTATTAAATATTTAACATTAAGTGGCCGCACATTTCGCAATGACCAAAAAACTATGCGGTTGCTAAAAAATAGTACGAATACCCAAACATTATTACGTATTTATGTTCACCATTCAGGATCACAAATTCATAGTGCTTATTCTGAATCAATCGCGCATATGTGTTTTGCAAATTCACTTAGCCCTCAAAGCTGGATGAATATTCACCCGAGCATTCGTGAACGTATTTACGAACTTAATCCAACTTTACTGCAAGATTTACAATTAGAAAATTTAAAGAAACTTCGCAATAGGCCTTTATTTAGTCTTTTCCGTTCATTAGAAGAATCTGAGACGGAAATCTATATTCCGTGGTCATCACCACAACCGCTGCCATTATTGCGTCTTTCTCCAATTAGCTTTGCATTAAATGATGCAATTAAGCCTTTAAGTAGTGATATCCGACGTAATAAAAAACGCCCTGAACTTATTCAGCGTGCATTGCAAACAGCCACTGGTTCACGTGAGGTGATGGTTGCGATTTTAATGATTCGTCAATATCGAGAATTTATTCCGCAAGAAGCCCCTGTAAGCCATTCGATAGTCGATGCTTTGCTTAATCTGGATGGTCGTATTCATATTCAGATATTTCATGACGCATGTAAAAATATTGGCCATATGCCTGCAAGTATTGCGCGTCAATTTTTGACAAAACTAGCACTTATTATTCAGGAAGACGGAGAGATCGGACTGCTTGATGCGCTACTATTAGAGCGGGTCAAATATGAATTGAACTTGATGCCACTTCACTTGCCTACAGCATTTGAAGAAGTGAAGCCTCAAATAGTCCGTTTAATTGATGCGTTGCTTCATGTGCAACAAATTAATAGTCCAAACCAGTTGGAAGTCCGTGAGCGTATTTTGCGTTCTTTACTTAACCCAGATGAAATGCATATTTATGATGAAATTTCGGATGAGCCTTTAGACTTGGCTGAAATTTTAAATGACATTGCTGGGCTTTTACTTCGTGACCGTCTAAGTATTTTGGCAATTGCTGAGATGTGTTTATGGAGTGACCGCATTATTACCCAAGATGAACTTGATGTGCTGGAGTTACTCTACTGGCGATTTGGTTTTGAGTCCGATGAAATTGTAGAGCAAATGCAGAAGAAAAATAGCGTTATGATTATTTAAGAGACATATGTGATTTCTACTAGCGATCATTAAAAGAAAACGCTGAAAAAAAGTCAGAAGCCCGTTAGAATGTGTGTAGATTAGAGGTACTGATTTAAACATGATTGGGCAGCAAAGAAATATACTGGCAACTTTAGGAATTGATATATGGATTCCTAGAACACAAGCGTGCCAAAAAAATAATGCCCATACTGTATGGCGAGATCAGATTTTTGAATCTCATACACCAATTATCACACCTACAATAGATGTTCCTGCTTTTGGACAAAAGCCATCTAAGCCTTTGTTGCCTGAAGCACCTAAAGTTGTAGAGCAACCTTCAATAGCAATTAGAGATGTTCCGCAGTCTGAAAGGGTTATTGAAAAACCTGTGATTGCTGTTGAGCAAGAAGCGATTGCTCCATTCGAGTTGCAGGCTTATTGCCTTGAAAAGTGTGTAATCTTTGTTGATGTGACAGCACTAGAAAAAGAAGAGAAACAACTTTGGACAAATATACAAAAGGCTAAAGTGGGTCACTATGCTGAATTAAAATGGCCTTTTCCCTTAGCGGCATATCAAGATCAACGTGGCGTGAGTTCATATATTCAGGGTTTTTTAGATGCTGTAGCGGCAGAAAAAAAGATTTTGTGTTTAGGTAAATGTGCGTATATTCAACATGCAAATCTTATTCATTTAGCTAGTTTAAAAGAAATGTTAGATAAGCCTCTCCTTAAGAAAAGATTGTGGCAACTTATGCAAGATAACAATGAGTAGTAGGGATATACATGAAAAAGGTTGTAGTTTTTAGTCAAATTGATGAAGAGATTTTGTCGCGGTTGCAGCAGGATTATCATGTTGTCGTATTAAACCCTAAACTGGGTGATATCAATGAACAGATACGACAAGAAGTGGTAGATGCTGATGGAATGATTGGCGCGGGACGCTTGCTTAATGAAAGTAACCTTGCTCCAGCACAAAAATTAAAAATTATTTCATCTGTGACTGTTGGTTATGATAATTATGATGTTGCTTATTTGAACCAAAAGAAAATCTGGTTATCAAACACACCTCATGTTTTGACAGAAACTACTGCGGATCTTGCCTTTACTCTATTGTTAAGCGCAGCTAGAAAAGTACCATTTTTAGACCACTGGACTAAACAAGGCGAATGGAAAAGAACAGTAGGGCCACAGCAGTTTGGTCTGGATGTTTTTGGGAAAACACTTGGTATTATCGGACTTGGTAATATTGGTGCTGCAATTGCGCGTCGTGGTTTTTATGGTTTTAACATGAATATTGTTTACCATAATAGACGCGAAAAGCCTGAATTGGCCGAGCCATTGAATGCTCAATATCTAGGTTTGGATGAGTTGCTACAACAGTCTGATTTTGTAGTCACAGCAGTTGATTTAAATGCAGAATCTAAAGCCTTAATGGGCAAAGCTCAATTTGAGCTGATGCAAAAGCACGCTATCTTTATCAATATTGCGCGCGGTTCAGTGGTTGATGAGCAGGCACTTATTGAAGCTTTACAGCAGGAAGTCATTTTTGCTGCTGGCTTAGATGTATATGAAAAAGAGCCTTTGCAAGATTCGGTACTTTTTAAATTACCAAATGTTGTTACTTTGCCTCATGTGGGGTCTGCTACAGCTGAAACACGCAAAAAAATGGCAAATTTAGCTTATAAAAACTTAGTAGAAGCATTGGAAGATAAAACACCAAGGTATTTGGTGAACCCTAATTTCGTATAAATATTGAATAACACTTCATTGCAAATATAGTCTATTTTCAATGTTATAGTGAAAGCCTGCTCATATGATGTAAGAAACTCAAGCATTATATGAATGGGCTTTTTTTGTTAGTTTAATTTTTAATAGAGAAGAACTTTTGAAATTTTTGCCAGTTATTTTAAGTTTGGCTTTTATAACAAATGCCTCTTACGCTAATCCTTTTGACTCAAAACCAGCTTCTGGGCAGGTTGAAATTCCGAATATTGGTAGTGGAATAGGATTACTTGATCAACAAAAAGAAAAATTTATCGGTGAAAAAGTTTTCCGTGAAGTTCATAAACAAATGCCAGTCATACAGGATGTATGGTTGGAAGATCAGTTTTTTCAAGTTTTCTCTAATATCTTGGCTGAAACACAGCTTGGACAACCTATTGGGCTTGTGGTCATTAAAGACCCACAAATTAATGCCTTTGCTGTTCCTGGTGGTTTATTTGCATTAAATACAGGTCTTATTTCCTCGGCTCGAAATATTGATGAGATTGCTGGAGTGATGGCCCATGAAATTGCTCACGTTTCGCAAAGGCACTTTAGTCGTTCAGAAGAGGCTTTTAAAGGACAAACTCTTTTGAGCTTGGCTGGTTTGCTAGCAGGTGTGGCTTTGGCTGCTCAGGCAGGCGGGGATGCTGGAGCTGCAGTCATGTTGGGTACGCAAGCTGCACTTCTGGATAAACAGCTCACTTATAGTCGTAATCAAGAGCGTGAAGCTGACCGTATTGGAATGCAATATATGTATGCTGCAGGTTATAACCCGCAAAGTATGGCAGATTATTTTGAAACGATGCACAGAGTAACAAGTCATGTAAGTTTCCTGCCGGATTTTTGGCTTACGCATCCCTTAACGACTGAACGTATGAGCGAGGCCCGTTTAAGAGCAAACCAGATGCCTAAAGTTAAAAGTCGAATATATGATGTCGATTTTGAAATTTTAAAATGGTACACCATGGTGGTTGCGGGAGAGGCGACTGAAAACCAATTGCAAAGTCTGGCATCGCAAAAAAATCTCGCAGGGTTACTGGCTTTATCTGCTTTTTATCTTAAACAAGGAGATTATGCCCAAGCTCAAACAACCTTAGATCAAGTAAAATCTAGTGGTAAGCCACTTGTTTCTTTAATTCAAACAGATATTTATTTAGGTCAGAATAAACTTGATCAGGCCTATAATTCGATCGCTCCCTTACAAATGACAATGCCTGAAAATAAAGCTTTTAGCTACAAATTGGCTGAGGTTTTATTGCGTCAAGGTAAATATGCTCAAGTGCAAACTTTGGTGCAGCGTTTTATTAATAAAAATGCTCGAGATATTCAAGGCTGGCAATTATTACAGCAAGCCGCTAATTTAGATAAACAGTCACCATTAAGAGCGGTGAATGTGTTGCGATATCGTGCAGAAGCACAGTATTGGTCTGGTAGTGAAGAAAATGCAATTAAATCTATGCTACATGCACAAAGACTAGCGAAAGGCAATCAAGCCATGTCAGCTAAAATTGATAGTCGATTAAAGCAAATGCAAGATGAGCGACGAATGAAAATTTAGAGCTTGTAGTTTGAGCTTATGCTTTTCAAACACACAAATATACTTAAACTGACAAGTAAATGAAAGCTTAGTCTAAGAGTATATAAAGAGAGAGGAGGGAATTAAGCTAATTTAGCTTTAATTTTTGCTGAAACTTGAGCAGGATCGGCACGCCCGGCTATGATCGGACGTAGAGAATTCATCACCTTACCCATATCTTTCATGCTAGTTGCTTCTTGAGCAGCAATCGTTTGCTCAATGATAGAATCAAGCTCTTCCTCAGTCATAGCTTCTGGTAGAAACTGGGAAATAATCTCAGCTTCGGCTTGTTCTTTACTAGCTAAATCATCACGACCAGCACCTTCAAAGGCTTTGATCGATTCTTTACGTTGTTTAATTTGCTTTTCAATGACCGCAAGAACCTGAGCGTCGCCAAGCTCTATGCGCTCATCAACTTCGATTTGCTTAATTGCTGCTTGTAGACTACGCAAAACCGTCACTGTTGCCATATCTTTGGCACGCATAGAAGTTTTTAATGCATCAGTAATTTGGTCTTTTAAAGTAGTCATAATTTCAGCAGTCAATCACAAATTAATTAGTAAAGGCGAGTAGTACGTACAGATTCGCGAGCCAATTTCTTTTGGTAGCGTTTAACTGCAGCAGCTTTTTTGCGCTTACGTTCTTGAGTTGGTTTTTCGTAGAATTCGCGCTTACGAACGTCAGCTAAAACACCAGCTTTTTCGCATGAACGTTTGAAACGACGGATAGCTACGTCAACTGGTTCGCCTTCTTTCAACTTAACTTGTGGCATGTAAAATCCTCTAGATTATGGATAAGATCAGGCACACCATTGCGCCGGATCACAAGTGAAGGTCAGTATTTTACTCATTTACAACTCATATCACAAGTCTATAATAGCGATTGCAATATTTTGACTCATATAAAAGGCAGTTTTGATGATTGTTTTAGGCTTAGAAACTTCTTGTGATGAAACAGGGTTGGCACTTTATGATAGCGAACTCGGCTTGCGGGGACAGGTTCTTTATAGCCAGATAAAACTTCATGCTGAATATGGTGGGGTGGTTCCAGAGTTGGCTTCTCGTGACCATGTTCGTAAGCTTATTCCTTTAATGAATCAATTGCTTGAACAAAGTGGTGTAACGAAACAAGAGATTGATGCAGTTGCTTATACGCGTGGCCCAGGTTTAATGGGAGCATTAATGACAGGTGCATTATTTGGAAGAACTTTAGCTTTTTCTTTAAATAAGCCTGCGATTGGTGTTCACCATATGGAAGGTCATATGTTGGCTCCATTACTTTCAAGTCAGCCACCCGAATTTCCATTTGTAGCATTGCTTGTTTCAGGTGGTCATACACAATTGATGGCTGCCCATGCAATTGGTCAATATGAACTCTTAGGTGAGTCTATTGATGATGCTGCTGGTGAAGCTTTCGACAAAGTCGCAAAAATGATGAATCTGCCATATCCGGGTGGGCCAAATATCGCAAAACTGGCGTTATCTGGTGATCCTTTAGCATTTGAGTTTCCCCGTCCAATGCTTCATCAAGGTCTAGATTTTTCTTTTAGTGGCTTAAAAACGGCAGTATCTGTTCAATTGAAAAAATTGAATGGCGAAAACCGTGATGCTGATATAGCTGCTTCATTCCAAGAAGCAATTGTAGATACCTTGGTGAAAAAATCGGTAAAAGCTTTAAAGCAAACTGGGCTTAAGCGTTTAGTGATTGCTGGTGGGGTAAGTGCAAATTTACGATTACGCGAACAGTTAGAAACTTCCTTAGCGAAAATTAAAGCGCAGGTTTACTATGCAGAACCTGCTTTATGTACAGATAATGGTGCAATGATTGCATTTGCAGGTTATCAGCGTTTAAAAGCGGGCCAACACGATGGCTTGGCTGTCACGACTACACCGCGTTGGCCAATGACAGAATTGTCTATTCCTAAATAAAATTATTCATCTGCAAAGGTTTGTTGGTTTTCAATATCTATATATTCGATATAACCCCGGCCTTGTACTTCATTGCCAAAATAATGGCCCGTAAATATATAACCACTTGCATAACCTTGCCCATGACCATAGCGGAATGGGCAGTCAATTTCTGCCTGAATGTTTAAGATAATTTGCTTTGCATCATTTCGAGCGATCCATGAAAAATATTTTGGAAGTTGCATTTTTTTGCCCGTTGGAGAAATGAAGTCATCAACTTGATGTGAAATAATATCAAAGCTAACGTCTGTATAAATTTCAGCTGGTCGATCAAGATGTCTAAAGTGCAAGGTATAGGTTACTGTTTGCCCCACAATATCTGCTTTTGTTAGAAGAAGTTGAGTGTTTTCATTTAAATTGATGATTTGATAAGTGAAAAAATCAAGCGGTAGTTTATGGTTCTCAGGTATAAGTTGAGTTGTGAATGAGTGGGGACCAACTGCACGAGCATATTCGTAAGTGCAAAGCCCTTCGCTTTCAACGCGTTTTTCCTGATAGTTTAAAAAACCTTTAAACTTTGCCAACAAGCTAAAATGGTCATAGACTGGTGTTTTTATAAACCATGAAACGTCTGAAGTCACATCAATATCAAAGTCGAAATCTAGACCCTCATAATGCCCATTAATATGAATTTGAGGGAATTTTCCTTGAATTGAAATTTCCCGACCAAGCTCTATTAAACTTCCATCTTTATTAATTTTTGTCTCTTCGGGAATGATATAGGCTTTCAATAACGCTTGTTCAAGGGCGGCTGTACTTGAAAAGAAAGTCGCTGTTTTTCTAGGATTTCCAACGATAATATCATCATGATCAAATGCCAGTGCGCCAGGCGTACCGATTAAAATCATAATATTTAAATAGCGATGAGGTTCTGGCAAAAGTGGAAAAAAGATTCCGTAGTGGGTCCAGCTATAGTATTTTTCGTTAACACGTGGGCGAATGATATGAGATTGAGTAAAAGGAAGGGTTGAATATTTTTTTGCTTGATCTAAAAAGCCTTGTGCAAATAACAAACTTTTAGCAACAGTTTTGCTTACTAGAGAAATTTTTGGCAATTGTTTTTTCATATATAAACCTAAAGAAAACTATCTATATTTAGGTTATGGAAAATAATTGCCAAAACTAAGCGGTTTATAGGCCAAAGCTAAGGCTTTGTGGGACATTTTATTTAACTGTTAGACAGTTCTTTTAAAGCGTTTAAACCGATCCAATGCTTAGAAAACTGATAAGCCGCACGACCAGAGCGCTGACCACGCATTTGACACCAACGTAAACTCTCAGCTCGAACTTCATCATTGAAAGGCATGTTCGCTTTATCTAGATAATGTTCTACGATTTCTAAATATAAATTTTGATCCATTGGGTAAAAAGATAACCACAAACCAAAACGGTCTGATAGAGAGATCTTTTCTTCAATCGCTTCTTGAGGATGTAGTTCGGTATATTGAGGCACATCTACTTTGGTTACAGGTGTGTTTTCGTGCATGAACTCAGGTAACAAGTGGCGACGGTTACTGGTCGCATAAATAATAAAATTTGTTGAACCTGACTGTAATGAACCATCCAATACACTTTTTAAACTACGATAATTTTCATCTTCAGCATTAAACGCTAAGTCATCACAGTAAACGATATACTTTTCAGGTCGGTTTTGAATAATTTTTTGAATTTTTGGTAAGTCTGCTAAATCATCACGCTCAATTTCAATTAAACGTAATCCTTGAGATGCATACTCTGTGAGTAAAGCACGAACAATAGAGGATTTACCTGTACCACGTGAGCCTGTTAACAGTACATCATTTGCGGGTAAGCCATTTAAAAACTGCAAAGTATTTTGAATAATTTTTTCTTTTTGACGTTCGATGCCTTTTAAGTCATCAAGATAAATATTCTTAGGCGTATAAATGGCTTTAAGTTGCTGGTTTTCCCATCTAAAAGCTGGTGCAGTGAAATCAGTTTCTTGCTTCGGTTCAGGTAAGACCTGCTGTAACTGATTTAATACAAGTGATAAGGTTTGAACTAAATTGTCGGGTAAATCAATGGTAGCCATGGTTAATCAATCATGTTAAACAGTAATTTACTAGGATACTAACACCGAAATTTGCAAGCTGACAAAAAAGATACTGGTAATGCAGTTTATCGGTTTTGCAATTGATTGAAATGTTCAGACCGCGCATAGTGTTGTCATGTCTATTCAGTAAAATCATCTGTGAAGATGAGGACGAAATATGTTTGAAAAAATACGAAGTGATATGAATCCACATCAGGCTTACCGTATCAAAAAATTACAACGTCAATTAGACATGGCTGAATCTTATGAAGAATGGAAGTCTTTTGCATTAAAACTGGATGAAGAGACAGGTGCACAAGAGTGGAAGTTTGATAATAGTTCGCCTTACTTCGATGCCGAACTCATTTCTTATCGTTACACTTTACTGAAAAGATATCGACAGCAACATCGCACTTTAGATTTGATTTATCTTTTAAAAGAAGGGCTAACCTACGATATTGCAAATATTGGTCATCCTATGTTGTTTGCTGCCACACATGTAGGCACAAAAAAATTAATTGAAGATTATATTGAAGAAGTCAGTCAAAGCTTGGCTTATATTGCATCTAGTGAATGTATTACGTTTCAAAGAAAAGAAAAAATCGAGTTTTTTGAAAATTGTGAAAAAGCTTATGGTCAGCCTGCTCTTATGTTTTCGGGTGGTGCAACTTTAGGTCTTTTTCATACTGGTGTATGTAAAGCTCTAATTGAACAAGATTTAATGCCTAAGGTACTGTCAGGCTCAAGTGCGGGCGCTATTATGACTGGTATGTTGGGAATTTCTGCCAGTGAAGATATTCAAAATTTGTTAAATGGCGAGCAATTTTTTAGTGATGCGTTTCACTTTAGAAAACTTCGTGAACTCATAAAAGGAAATGGGGGCATTGCAGATGTCCACTATTTAAAAAAATTCCTCATTGAAAATTTGGGCGATCTTACTTTTGAAGAAGCATTCAAAAAATCAGGTTTGAATATTAATGTCGCTGTTGCGCCGTACGATGCAACAGAAAATCCTCGGATTATGAATGCAATTATGACACCCAATGTGTTAGTTTGGAGTGCTGTATTGGCTTCTTGTGCTGTGCCAGTTTTATTTCCGCCTGTACGTTTAACCAGTAAGCGTTATGATGGTGAACATACCCCTTATATGGCCAATACTAAATGGGTGGATGGTAGTGTGCGCAGTGACTTCCCACAAGAAAGAATGGCAAGGCTTTATAATTTAAACTACACCATTGCTAGTCAAGTAAATCCGCATGTTGTGCCATTTATGCAAGATGATGCACACCGTTTCCGTAAGGATGTTTTAAGTTGGCCAGAACGTATTTTAAGACGCCAAGGTAAAGTGCTTTCGATGGGAATAATGGATTTTACCCGTCAAAGATTAGGAGCCATTTCTCCAGTAAGGAGATTGCTTGATCACGGATATGGTGTAGTAGGGCAGCGATATTATGGAGATGTTAATATTATTGCCAAATATAGCTTAAAACATTATGCATATACGTTACAAAACCCTCGTCCACATTTATTTAAACGATTACAACGAGAAGGTGAGCGTGCGACTTGGCCGAAAATATCTTCTATAGAAACTCATGCGCGTATTGGTAAAACAATTCAGCATTGTTTAGAAGTTTTACGTTTTGAAGAAAAGAAACAACAGCCAGAGTCTTATTATGCTGAAGCATGATTTTGCTTCCCATATAGAACACTTAAAATGCGTAACAAAACCTAAAAGTTCAGCTTTAGGAAGGCATCTATGGACATGTTCTATAGATGCTCATTACTACTGGCTAAAATATCAAGTGCCGCATGTACATGCTCAAGGTGAGCAAGATTTTTTGCATGAATTGCAATTCTATGAAAATATTCAGCATAAAAAAGTGAATTGGCTTTTGCCATTTAAAATATTTGATGTCAGTACTATTTCCCAATTACATCAGTTTGAAGGGAAAGTATTAATTTTGCCAGACACCGATTGCTGGTTTGATGATTTAGATCAAAAGCAAAATTTAAAAGATATTCATGAGATGATCTATACAGCGCTTATGGCTTTAGCAGAACTTCATGAGCTAGGGTGGATTCATGGCGATATTAAAAAAGAACACTTTCGAAAGTTTGAGCAAAGACTTTATTTAATCGATTTTGAAAAAGCACGGCTTATAACTACTCCTGATTCAATCATTGATGCTACGCCAAGATATATGGCACCTGAACTGTTCCATGGAACTAGGAAGAATATACAAAGCGATTTATATGCTTTTGGAGTTGTTTTATATGAATGGCTAAGTCAAATACGTTTACAAGCAAACACTTATCATGACTGGGCTGTATTGCATTGCCAAAACTTAAACATTCAATTACCAGATTCATTTCAAATTTTTTACCCGTTACTGGTGGGGTTATTGCAAAAACAGCAGAAAAATCGATTTTCAAATGCATTTGAAGCAATCAATTGTTTAAATGCTCTCTCAAACTTATAAAAATCATTGATCTAGTATCTGTATACAATTTACACGGTCAGTTTTTTTTAGAAAAAAAACACTTGTCACTGTTAGATCTTATCGCTAATATACACAGCCATCGGGGGCGTGGCGAAATTGGTAGACGCACTGGATTTAGGTTCCAGCGCCGCAAGGTGTAAGAGTTCGAGTCTCTTCGCCCCCACCACTTTAAGTTAAGACTTAAAGTTGATTTGAATGTTAAGTCATTTAAATCTTGGAAGAGGATTGGTGTAATGGTAGCATGACGGTCTCCAAAACCGTTCGTCAAGGTTCGAATCCTTGATCCTCTGCCACATTTATTTTAAATAAATGTCCCAGATGGGGGCGTGGCGAAATTGGTAGACGCACTGGATTTAGGTTCCAGCGCCGCAAGGTGTAAGAGTTCGAGTCTCTTCGCCCCCACCATTGAAAAAAGCAAGACGATGATCTTGCTTTTTTTATGATTAAATCTAAAGGGTTTAATTATGCATATAGAGGATTGGTGTAATGGTAGCATGACGGTCTCCAAAACCGTTCGTCAAGGTTCGAATCCTTGATCCTCTGCCAAGATTCAAAAAGCTCCTGTTACGGGAGCTTTTTTTGTCTCGTATATTTTCTAATTAAATTTTCTTAAAAATTATTACTTATATTAAATAAAATTTAATTTCATACAGACTAATCTGTATAAAGTATTTTTACTTTGTTAATGTTTTGTTAAAATATGATTAATTAAAGTAAATTTTGATTTGATTTATATGTTGAACTATAAAAAATTTAATAAAAGCGTCTTATTCATCTGCTTATCACTAATGGGGGGCTTAAGTTATGCTGCGGACTCAGGTGATCCGATTGGCCAGAGAATTCAGGCTGACCAAACCATTCGACAACAACAGCGTGACACTGCATTAGAAAAACAAATTCAGCCGAATGTAAACGTCAATCTAGGGCAAGAACAAAATAAGATTTCAGCTCAGCAATTACAATATTTACGTTCTAACAGTGAAACCCCTTGTTTTGAAATTAAGAAAATACTTTTAGAAGGTGTAGAAGCCCAGAGTAAGAGGCTTATTTTTCATATCCATTCTAATTAGGTACTGCAAAAATTAACTCAATATTTTATTGCCGAACTCACTTATTTTAAAAAACTATAGAAATAACAACATCTGATTTTACCCGTAGATTTTGTAGTTCATCTTAAAACCCACTGATTTATCAAATACTTTGTCTGATTTATTTTAAAACAGTTGTCACTTTTTGTGCTTGACGTTAAATATACTGACTATTATCCTTTGCGTGCTGGCCTACATCGCCAGTCGGTTTTGACGGACCGTATCATAGAAGCATTAAAGGTTTTACTTTTAATGCTTAGCCCCTCGTGCCCCCTCTGCGGCGGAACGGGAGGGGGACACCTTCGGGTGTGCTGGCTCTATGACCAGTCCGTCAACCCCTTTTCGTTCTGCCACCATAATTTTAATGTCTGGCAGAACTCCCAATAAAAAGGAGTCGGCTTTGCACATCCATTATTTGTTGGCAGCCTTTGCCAAAAGCTATAACAACACAACTTAGTTTATTAACGAGTTTGATCGCCATTAGGTTTATCAAGCTTTAAATCGTCACGACCAAAAACTTAGCAACTATAAAACTCGAGATGTGCCAAGCACAGTCTTTATGGGTTTTGCTGCGCCTTTTTTTCTCCCAAAAAGGGCACAGATTTTTTTAACTCATTTATATACAACAAAAACTTATTTTATAACGGTAAAACTATGCCAAATTTAATTCTCCCAACACGTGCTTTAGAAGTTGTAAAAAAAGGAATAAATCTGTTTCACCACAGTGGGTTTCACACTGTGGGCGTCGACAAAATTGTGAGAGAAACTGAAGTGAACAAAATGACGTTTTATAATTATTTTCACTCAAAAGAGCGCTTCATTGATATTTGTCTACTCGTACAAAAAGAACGGCTCCAAGACCAAGTGGTTGCACTGGTGGAGTATGAACATGATACAAATGCCATAGATAAACTCAAGAAACTGCATGTTCTACATACCGACTTAGAGGGACCATATTACTTATTATTTAAGGCTATTTTTGAAACTAAAAATAGCTATCCAAATGCTTACCAAACCGCAGTAAGGTACAGAACATGGCTGACCAATGAAATCTATAGCGTACTTAGAACACTTAAGGCCGATGCATCATTTAATGAAGCGAAACTCTTTTTATATATGATTGAGGGTGCAATTATTCAGTATTTAGATAAGAACGATGCGTATGAAGGAAATAAGGCATTAGATTACTTTTTATTAAGGGTAGGGCTGGTTTAGATAAATATCCCAAAGTACATTGCAAGGTACTTTGGGATATACAGGTTTTAAATTTTACTTATAGTAAGTTTGGATTTGGTCAACAAGAAAGTCATAACTCGCTTTATTGTATAAAGCAAATTTTCCTTTTGTTTGATAATTAGTGGTCGACATAATTGCTGGTTCACCGTATGTTTCAGAAACAACATTACCTTTAACTTGCCATTCACCATCGTAAATTTTACCATTCATTTCAATGGCAGGGTCTTTACCACCCGAATAAATTTGATTACCTGCACTGTCTACAGAGTAAGTCAAATTGTAGCCAGCCACAGTATCAAATTTATATTTAACGGTTGGATAAAGGGCTTGTTGCCATTCAGCTAGGGTTTTGAAATTAGTACTATCGTTATCAAAGAAATAAAATTCGGTATTGTTATAAACAACAGACTTCGGTACATAAACAAAAGAACCGCTTGGGAAAGTCGCATTACTATTCAATAAGCTCGTAAAAGCTGTTTGATTATTTTTAAGTATTCCAGCAAAGCGATTACTCATATATAAGTAGTCTATATTTTCTGGTCAACTTGTTAAAATATTAGATGGGAAAATGTCAGATATTTTTTTACCTGAAACATCTATTTTTTCGTAGTCGTAACTCACATTATCTGAATTTAAACTACAACTATCATTAAATTGAGCAGTTGTAATTTGTGAGCCTTGGGATGCAACGACATAACCTAAAGGCCAACCATTATTTTGCTTTTGGTATGTCTTTTTAGTGAAAAGACCGAAAGAGTTAAGGTCATAACTTTGGACGATATCTTCAGCCAAACTACTTTCAATTTCATCAGCAGTTATATTGTAAAGTGGGCGAATTCAAACATGAGGTGCGACAGTTTCAAAAGCCATATGATAATCAACAAGCTGAGCAAATTTCTCTAATGGTGTAAGCCAATCTAACGCCTTTCTAGGACGAGTATTCAGTGACATGGCAACTTGATTTAAATAATGCTGATCTGCCTGATTTAAATCAATCCCTTTAGGTAAATATTGCCTAATTAAACCATTCATATTTTCGCATGTGCCTTTTTGCCAAGGTGAATGTGGGTCACAGAAATATACATCTATGCCTAAATCTTCTTCGAGTATTTTATGTTCTGACATCTCGCGTCCACGGTCATAGGTCAACGTTTTACGCAGTTCTGCAGGTAAATATTTCAGAGCTTCAGTTAAAGCCTT